>JBKJKI010000314.1:0-16474 GCA_046597475.1 Polaromonas sp.
TTCTCGAGCTTGAGCTGGTTGATCAGGTCGATGCCGAAGTTGCAGTGCATGGACTCGTCGCGCAGGATGTACTGGTACTGCTCGGCGGCGCCGGTCATCTTGTTCTGGCGGCCCAGCGCCAGGATCTGCGTGAAGCCGACATAGAAGAACAGGCCTTCCATCAGGCAGGCAAACACGATCAGCGACTTGAGCAGGGCCTGATCCGCCTCGGTGGTGCCGGTCTTGAAGCCGGGGTCGGAAATTGCTTCGATGAAAGGAATCAGGAACTGGTCCTTGTCCTTGATCGACTGCACCTCGTTGTAGGCGTTGAAGATCTCGCCTTCGTCCAGGCCCAGCGACTCGGTGATGTACTGGTAGGCGTGGGTGTGTATGGCTTCCTCAAAAGCCTGGCGCAGCAGGAACTGGCGGCATTCGGGTGCGGTGATGTGGCGGTAGGTGCCCAGCACGATGTTGTTGGCGGCGAGTGAATCGGCCGTGACGAAAAAGCCCAGGTTGCGCATGACGAGACGGCGCTCGTCGTCGGTCAAACCGTTCGGGTCTTTCCACAGCGCAATGTCGCGTGTCATGTTGACTTCCTGCGGCATCCAGTGGTTGGCGCAGGAAGCCAGGTATTTTTCCCAGGCCCATTTGTACTTGAAGGGCACCAGCTGGTTGACGTCGGTCTGGCCGTTGATGATGCGTTTGTCGGAGGCCTTGACACGTTTGGCCTTTTCGGCCGGCACGGCAGGTGTTTCAGCCCGGATTGCGCCGTCATAGAGCATCTGGGGCGGCAGCGCAGACGCTGCAAAAGAAAGAGGCGGAAGGTCCATCGAGCGGCTACCGGTCGGCGCGCTGTTGAGAGATTTCTGCAACGATGGTGTGACTTCTTCGTCCCAGGTCAACATGTGAGGTTTCCAATACTGTCGGATTATGAAAGCAGCGATGAAAAATGAAAAGTGCTCATTCGCATCGCCGTGAATTTTGTTGCTCAATTACATCGAGTTTTGCATCTGATTTGCAATGAATCGTGCGCTGAATTTTCAGCGCACGATCCATTGGTTCCTTACTGACAGGCTTCGCAACCCGGATCGTCGATGGCGCAAAACTTGACATCCGTGGCAGCGACTGAATTCATTTGTGCACGCGCGGCAGCGGCGGCGGCATCCATGGCATTCATGCTTCCGGTGTCGCTGACATTGCCGGACGCCACCGAGTTGAGCTTGCCGGCCTGAACGGTTGATTTTTCGGCATGCGTCGCGCTCTGCGTGCGCAGGTAATACGTCGTTTTCAGGCCGCGAACCCAGGCCAGCTTGTAGGTGTCGTCAAGCTTCTTGCCCGATGCGCCAGCCATGTAGATGTTGAGCGACTGTGCCTGGTCAATCCACTTCTGGCGCCGTGCCGCGGCTTCGACCAGCCAGGACGTTTCCACCTCGAAAGCGGTGGCGTACAAGGCCTTGATGTCGTTCGGTACGCGATCGATCGCGCGCAGCGAGCCGTCAAAATGTTTGAGATCCACCACCATGACTTCATCCCACAAACCGAGCCGCTTCAGGTCATCGACCAGATAGTGGTTGATCACCGTGAATTCGCCAGATAGATTGGACTTGACCGAGAGATTGCCAAAGCAGGGCTCGATGCAGGCGTCAACGCCAATGATGTTGGAGATGGTCGCCGTCGGGGCAATGGCGACGCAGTTGGAGTTGCGCATGCCGTCCGCGGCAATCTTGCTGCGCAGGCCATTCCAGTCGAGGGTGGCGGAGCGGTCGACTTCAACGTAGCCGCCGCGCTCTTTGGCCAGCATGTTGAGCGTGTCCAGCGGCAAGATACCCTGGTCCCAGAGCGAGCCCTTGTAGCTCGCGTATTGGCCGCGCTCTTTGGACAGTTCGGTCGAAGCCCAGTAGGCGTAGTAGCAGATCGCTTCCATGGACGTGTCGGCAAAGTCGACCGCAGCCTGCGATGCGTAGGGCACCCGCAACTCGTACAGGCAGTCCTGAAAACCCATCAGCCCCAGGCCGACCGGACGGTGTCGCATGTTGGAGTGGCGTGCCTTTTCCACCGCGTAGTAATTGATGTCGATCACGTTGTCCAGCATGCGCATGGCCGTGGTGATGGTTTTCTTGAGCTTGTCGTGGTCAAGCGCGCCGTCCTTCAGGTGCTGGACCAGGTTGATCGAGCCCAGGTTGCAGACGGCGGTTTCGGTGGCGCTGGTGTTGAGCGTGATCTCGGTGCACAGGTTGGACGAATGCACGACGCCGGCATGCTGCTGCGGCGAGCGGATGTTGCAGGCGTCCTTGAAGGTGATCCAGGGGTGGCCGGTCTCGAACAGCATCGACAGCATCTTGCGCCACAGGTCGGTGGCTTGCAGCTTGCGCGACGGCTTGAGTTCGCCGCGCTCGGCGCGCGCTTCATAGGCCACATAAGCCTTTTCGAACTCCTGGCCGAATTTGTCGTGCAGGTCGGGCGTGTCGGACGGCGAGAACAGCGTCCAGCTGCCTTTTTCCATCACGCGGCGCATGAACAGGTCGGGAATCCAGTTCGACGTGTTCATGTCGTGCGTACGGCGGCGGTCGTCGCCGGTGTTCTTGCGCAGCTCCAGGAACTCCTCGATGTCCAGGTGCCAGGTTTCCAGGTAGGCGCAGACGGCGCCCTTGCGCTTGCCGCCCTGGTTGACCGCCACGGCGGTGTCGTTGACGACTTTCAGGAAGGGCACGACGCCTTGCGATTCGCCGTTGGTGCCCTTGATGTGCGCGCCCATGGCGCGCACCGGGGTCCAGTCGTTGCCCAGGCCGCCGGCAAACTTGGACAGCAGCGCGTTTTCCTTGATGGCGTCGTAGATGCCGCCCAGGTCGTCGGCCACCGTGGTCAGGTAGCACGATGACAGCTGCGAGCGCAGCGTGCCGGCATTGAACAGCGTCGGCGTGCTGGACATGAAGTCGAAGGACGACAGGATTTCGTAGAACTCGATGGCGCGCTCTTCGCGATTTTTTTCATTGAGCGAAAGCCCCATGGCCACGCGCATGAAAAAGGCCTGCGGCAACTCGATACGCTGCTTGCGCACGTGCAGGAAGTAGCGGTCAAACAGGGTTTGCAGGCCGAGGTAGTCAAATTTGAGGTCGCGCTCTGGCTTGAGCGCCGCACCCAGGCGGGCCAGGTCAAACTGCTGGAGTTTTTCGTCGAGCAGCTCGTTCTTGACGCCCTTGGCAATGAACTCGGGGAAGTAGCTGGCATAGCGGATGGCCATGGCTTCCTGGCTGACTTCTTCGCCCAGTACTTCCTTGCGGATGGTGTGCAACAGCAGGCGGGCCGTCGCATAGGTGTAGCCAGGGTCTTTCTCGATCAGCGTGCGCGCGGCAAGGATGGAGGCCTTGTAGACCTCCTCGATGGGAACGCCGTCATACAGATTGCGCATGGTCTCCGCGGCGATCGGATCGGGTTTGACGTCCGCGCCCAGATTGGCGCACGACGCTTCGATCAAAGCCTGAAGGTTGCGGATATCAAGGGCAACTTTTTTGCCGCCGTCCATGACATGCAGCAAGGGTGCCGCAGACGCCTGCGTCGGCGAATGGCTGGCGCGCTCCTGGTTGCGCTTTTCACGGTAAAGCACGTAGGCGCGGGCAATCTCGTGGTGGCCGCCGCGCATCAGGCCCAGTTCAACCTGATCCTGCACGTCTTCAATATGAAAGGTGCCGCCACTCGGGCGTGAGCGCATCAGCGCGCGAATCACCGCCTGCGTCAGTTCATTGACGGTTTCACGCACGCTGGCCGAAGCCGCCCCCTGGGTGCCATGCACTGCCAGGAAGGCCTTCATCATGGCCACGGCAATCTTGTTGGGCTCAAACGGGACGACAGCACCATTGCGGCGGATGATCTGGTAGTGGGAAAGCAGGTCCGAGGGCAGGAGGTCCTCGTGTGCTGACTGGGATTGACTTGCCGGAACGCCGGACGGCGCGAGCACGGCCATTTGTGCTGTTTGCATGATTTCCTCTTGATCTTTGTTGGTGACTGGTCTGATGTGTGAGTAAGGGCGGCGTGGAATCTCTGAAGAATTGCTCGACCGGGAGCTGATTCCTTCATCTATTGGCCCGAATTACATCAAACTGAATCAGGGCTTAGACACTATATCTAGGGTCTCGGACTAATACAAGCCACTACCGGTAGTGTATCGCGCCCTGAAGTCGCGGCGGCTCTCCGGGGTCTTTCCAGTCGTCTCCGGCGCATTGGCGTCAGTCCGCTTCACTGGCGGGAAAAAGCGCCTGCAAAGCCTGATTTGACAAGGCTCTGTGACCGCGGACAAAGCTCTGGCGCGCCTTGCCGCCGCTTTTGGGCTGCAAACGCTGGTGCTGCCTGGGAATGGGCGTGCCGCCCCGGCCACCGGCAGCGAGTTTGACCCACTTCTTGCCGGCAGCGGGAGGTTCAAATTTTTTTTATGCGACTGCGGGAAAATACTGATCGGGCAAAGCCAGCGACGCTTGCAGCAGAGGCCAGTCAAAACCCGGGCCGGGGTCCTGCTTGCGGCCCGGGGCAATGTGCTCATGCCCGGCGATATGCGCGATCGGCAAGGCCTGAAGGAGCGCCGCGCACAGGACCGCCAGGGTCTCGTACTGCGCAAGTTCAAAGCTTCCGCCCTCCAGTCCTTCCAGTTCGATGCCGATGGAGTCGTCATTGCAGCCGCTTCGGCCCCGATAGGCGGAGTTGCCCGCGTGCCAGGCGCGGTTCTGGCACGCCACAAACTGCCACAGCGCGCCTGAGCGGCTGATAAAGAAGTGGGCCGAGACCTGCAAACCCCGAATGCTCTGGAAGTAGGGGTGTGCGTTCCAGTCAAGCTGGTTGCTGAACAGCCGCTGCACCTCGCCGTTTTCAAACTCCCCGGGCGGCAGGCTGATCGAGTGAATGACGATCAGGTCGACCAGCGCATGTGCGGGCCTGGGGCCGAAATTGGGCGAAGCCAGGGCGCGTGCATGACGGTACCAGCCTTCATTCCACAGGGCGGGAGGCGCCGGGGGAGTGCGGCGTTCAGGCAAAGTCTTCGATGTCATCGGGCGTGTCGTCGGCACAGGGGGTGGCAATGCCCAGCCGCGCAATGCGGTAGCGAATCTGGCGCAGGCTCAGGCCGAGCCGGCCCGCAGCGGCTGTCCGGTTAAAGCCGGTTTCCTGCAAGACCTTGGTCAGGATGTTTCTTTCCTGCTGGTCAAGGAAATCCTGCAGGTTCTCGGGGACCGCGACGAACTCCTCTGGCGGCGCATCAAAATGCAGGTCGCTGTCTTCGCCCAGCGCCACCGCACGGTGCAGGATGTTTTCGAGTTCCCGGACATTGCCGTTGAAGGGCCGCGCCCGCAGCTGCGCCATGACGGGAGCGGTCAACTCGGGCATGGCCAGCCCCGATTCCTGGCAGATTCTTGCCAGCAGGCCCTTGCACAGTGCCGGCAGGTCTTCGAGTCGTTCACGCAGGGGCGGCACCACGATCTCGATCACGTTGAGCCGGTAATACAGATCCTGGCGAAAGCTGCCGGCCTCAACGCCGGCAGCCAGGTCCTTGTGCGTGGCGCTGACGATGCGCACGTCAACGCTGTCCTCCTGCGTGGAGCCCAGCGGGCGAACGGTGCGCTCCTGGATCGCGCGCAGCAGCTTGGACTGCATGGCCAGCGGCAGGTCGCCGATCTCGTCAAGGAACAGGGTACCGCCCTTGGCCGCCTGGAAAAGGCCGGGGCGGTCTTGCGTCGAGCCGGTGTAAGCACCCTTGCGCGCGCCAAAAAACTCGGCTTCCAGCAGGTTCTCGGGAATGGCTCCGCAATTGACGGCAACGAAGGGGCTGGCGGCGCGGTGGCTGCAGCCATGCACGGCGCGCGCCACCAGTTCCTTGCCGGTCCCCGATTCACCGCGGATCAGCACCGGCGCCATGTTGCCGGCCACCTTGAGAATGCGTGACTTGACGGCGCGCATGAGCGCGGATTCGCCCACCAGCTTTTCAAGAACTGCCGAGGCATCCGCCGGCGTCGGGGGGCTGGCTGCATTGAGGCCTGCAGCGGACGTTGATGCGCGTGAATCACCCCTTGGGACGGGCGCCCCGGCATGCCTGGTTTCCTGTATGGCGGACGCGACGACGCTTCGGAACTGCTTGAGATCAACCGGTTTGGTGAGGTAGTCAAAGGCACCGGCCTTGAGGGCTTCGACCGCATTGTTGGCCGAGCCATGGGCGGTGATGACCACGCAGCGCTCGGTGCGCTGCTGGACGGCCAGTTCGCGCAGCAGCTCAAGCCCGAGACCGTCGGGCAGACGCATGTCGGTGATGACGGCGTCAAAACGCTGCGCGCCCAGGTGTTCCCTGGCCTGCTGCAAATCGCCCGCGGCTTCCACTCGGTAGCCCTCGCGAAGCAGCGTCAGCTCATACAGGGTGCGCAGGTCCGGCTCGTCGTCAATGACAAGAATGCGTGCTGGCTGGGAGGTGGAAGGTGCTTGCAGGCTCATGGGTTCAGACAAGAATGGTGTCCAGCGGCGACGAATCGGTGCTCAAGGTCGGTGCGGTGGGCGCGAACATGACAAAAAATTCGTTGCCGGCCATGTTTGCCCGCACGACGCGCTGGTAGCCGATGAGCGCGCCGTAGCGCTCACACAGTTCCCGGCAAATATAAAGGCCCAATCCGCTGGAGCGGCTCTCGGATGAGAAAAAAGGCTCAAAAAGATGCGTTTGCACGGTGGTTTCGAGCGGCTGGCCGTCGCTCCATACCGCCAGCCTGGCCTGGCCGGGCGCCACCAGGCGGGTGCTGACCTGGATGGCGCCTTCGCCACCGCTGGCGTAGCGCAAGGCGTTGTCCAGCAGGTTGACCATCAGCCTGCGCAAATGCTCGGCATCGAAGTGCACCGCAGCCTCACTCGCGCTGGTCGTAACCCAAATGCGCCCGGTCGCGGCGTTTTGCCGTGCCCAGTCATGGCTGATGCGCCGGGTGGCTTCGTCGAGCATCAGCGTGCTGGCCCTGGGCGCGGGGATCTGCTCCTGGGCCCGCGAAATATCCAGCACCTCATCCACAATCTTGGCCAGGCGCTGCGCGTTCTGCCTGACCATGGCCGTGAGTTGCCGGTGGCCGGCCTCATGCAGGTCTTCCTCAAGCAGCGCGTTGGCCTGCGAAATGGCGGCAAGTGGATTGCGGATCTCATGGGCCACGGCCGCCGACATGCGGCCCATTGCGGCCATTTTCTCGATGCGGATACGCGCCTGCATCTCGCGCAAGTCCTCCAGAAACATCACGCAAAGGCTCTCGTGGCTGGCATCGGGCGACGCGGCCAGACGCGAGCGCACATGAAGGCTTCTGGCATTGCGCCCCGGATGGATGAGGTTGATCTCCGCCTCCTGGGGCGATTGCGCCGCAAAGGTGTGATGCATCAAATCGTCTAGCGCCCGCCATGCCGCCTGTCCCGTCATCTGGAATGGCACGATGCATACCGCGTCGGGCGCTGCCAGTAAACGCCTTGCTGCTGGATTGGCTGATCGCACCGTGCCCCCGGCATCGACCACCAGCACGCCGTCCGACAGCGTTTCAATCACCAGCTCATTGACCTGGGTCTGCATGCGGGCCAGCGACTGGCTGCTTTTGACCAGCTTTTCCTCGCGCGCCAGCCGCAAGGCCAGCTGGTTGGCCAGCAGCGCCACCAGAAAAAAGCCCGATCCGCTCAGGCCTGACTGCAGAAAGCGCGCGCTAAAGTCGCCCGTGCCCTGCAGTGAACTCCACCAGGCATCGGCCAGCAGCAGCAGCGTCACGCTGGCCGCCGTGCCAAATGCCAGCAGGATGGGCCCGAGCACCGACGACAGCAGCACCGGCAAGGCAAACAGGGGCGTGTAGTTGATGCCGCTGGACTGCATGAAGTTGAGCAGCGAAAAGGCCAACACGTCCACCCCTATGGTGGACACCCACTGCGCATCAAAAGTGCTGCGGGGCGGTCGCGGCCGTGCCCGGAGCCGCACCGCCAGCGTGGCGAACAGATAGGCGATGCACACGCTGATGGACCCGCGGCTGGTGTTGCCCAGCGAATGAAGGACGGCCTGCAGCAGCACCAGCACCCCGGCGATGGCGACGCGAGCGGTCATGAAGACGCTCCAGAGCCTGCCGAAAGAACCCAGTTCGGGCTCCAGCGCCCACGCGCCGGATGTGTTTTCCGCAGCTTCCCGCCAGGAGTGCGCGTTCGGGCTCATCTAGCCGTCGGCCTGACGCCGGTGCGCATCGCTGCAGTAAACGCCCTTGTTCCCGATCAGGGCATCAGACTTTGGCAGGTGCACATGGCACACGTCACAGGCCACCATCTCCGTGACGCCGCTTGCACCGGAAGAGGGCGCACGCGGCGGCGGTGGACGTGAAGCGTCTTTTTCGGCCAGCCGGTTGTGGCGCCAGAGCCAGAAGACGCCGCATATCAGGGCCAGGACGATGAGGTATTTCATGCCCGCCTCAGGATGACTTCAAGCACGAAGCGTGAGCCGGCGTAGCTCAGCAGCAGCAGGCCCGCGCCGAGGTAGAGTACGCGAACTGCTTTCAGGCCGCGCCAGCCCAGGCGGGCACGGCCGATGAGCAGTCCGGCAAAGGTCAGCCAGGCGAGCAATGAAAACACGGTCTTGTGGTCCCATTTCCAGGCCAGACCTGGGCCGTAAAGTGCTTCGGCAAACAGCCAGCCCACCAGCAAGGTGGCGGAAAGCAGTACAAAACCCGCCTCTACAAAGCGGAAGGTCAACCGCTCCAGCGTGAGAAGCGGAACGCCGGTGCTGTTCTGGGACGCCAGCCGGATTGAGCGCTCGGCCCGCACCATCAGCCAGCCATGCACCACCGCCGCGGCGAACAGCCCGTAAGAGGCAATGCCCAGCGCCCAGTGCAGCGGCAGCCAGGGCGAGGCGATGGCGTGGTAACTGGTACCGGGGAAAACGGCCGAAAGAATGACGGCGGCGCTGCCCAGTCCGGCCAGCGCCCAGTGCGCGTGAAGCTGCGGAAACAGGCGGCGTTCAATCGCGTAAACCGTCAGCACCAGCCACACCGTCATCGACAGCGCGGGCGCAAACCCGAAGCGCGGCGGATTCCCCATCAGCGCGTCCGCCAGCGCCAGCGCGTGCAGCAGCCAGGCCCCCAGCAGCAGGCCTTTCAGGGCGCTTTCGTTCAAGCGTTGGGTAGCCAGGGCAAGCACTGCGTAGATGGTGGCGGCTCCCGCTGCCGCCACAAGACCCCACCAATCGCTGAAAGCTAAAATCATGCCTACAGTTTAGCGCCTGACCATGATGCCCATGGCCTTCGGCATCCTCCCTCGCTCCCATTTCAGGACCCCTTTCCCATGGCTTCAGCCCTTACCGACAAGTTATCCCGCCTCGTCAAGGAAATGCGCGGCCAGGCCCGCATCACCGAATCCAATGTGCAGGACATGCTGCGCGAAGTCCGCATGGCGCTGCTGGAGGCCGACGTGGCCCTGCCCGTCGTGCGCGACTTCATCGCCCGCGTCAAGGACAAGGCGCTGGGCCAGGAGGTGATGGGTTCGCTCTCGCCCGGCCAGGCGCTGGTCGGCATCGTAAGCAAGGAGCTCGCCGCCACCATGGGCGAGGGCGTGAGTGACATCAACCTGGCGGCCCAGCCGCCGGCGGTGATCCTGATGGCCGGCCTGCAGGGCGCGGGCAAGACCACCACCACCGCCAAGCTGGCCAAGCACCTGATTGAAAAACGCAAGAAGAAAGTGCTGACGGTCTCGGGCGACGTCTACCGCCCCGCCGCCATCGAGCAGCTCAAGGTCGTCACCCAGCAGGCCGGCGCCGAATGGTTCCCGAGCACACCCGACCAGAAGCCGGTCGAGATTGCCCGCGCCGCGCTGGACTATGCCAAACGGCATTTCTTCGACGTGCTGCTGGTCGACACGGCCGGCCGCCTGGCGATCGACGAAGCCCTGATGAAGGAGATCAAGGAACTGCACGCGGTGCTCAACCCGGTCGAAACGCTGTTCGTGGTCGATGCCATGCAGGGCCAGGATGCGGTCAACACCGCCAAGGCCTTCAAGGACGCGCTGCCGCTGACCGGCATCATCCTGACCAAGACCGATGGCGATTCGCGCGGCGGCGCGGCGCTGTCGGTGCGGCAGATCACCGGCGCGCCGATCAAGTTTTCCGGCACCAGCGAGAAGATCGACGGCTTGGAAGTGTTTGACGCCGAGCGCCATGCCGGCCGCATCCTGGGCATGGGCGACATCGTCGCGCTGGTCGAGCAGGTGGCTTCCGGCGTGGACATGGCCGCCGCGCAAAAGCTGGCCGCCAAGATCAAGTCCGGCGACGGCTTCGACCTGAACGATTTTTTAAGCCAGCTGCAGCAGATGAAGAACATGGGCGGCCTGGCCAGCCTGATGGACAAGCTGCCGGCGCAAATGGCGGCCAAGGCCGGATCGATCGACATGGGCAAGGCCGAAAAAGACATCAAGCGCAAGGAAGGCATCATCCAGAGCATGACGCCGCTGGAGCGCCGCAAGCCCGAGCTCATCAAGGCCACCCGCAAGCGCCGCATCGCGGCCGGCTCGGGCGTGCATGTTCAGGAAGTCAACCGCCTGCTCAACGAGTTCGAGCAGATGCAGGGCATGATGAAAAAAATGAAGGGCAGCGGCATGATGAAAATGATGAAGCGCATGGGCGGCATGAAGGGCATGCCGAAGTTCTGATGGTTTTTAAGAGAAATCGGGCTCTAGCCCAATGAATCAGGGTGTTGTCAGCTATATTTTTTATAGTATTCAGCGCTTGAGAAGCATGAAGCCTGGATCGCGGCGCAAGGTAGAAGTCACCCTCACCCGGAGTTACTCATGACCCATTTGCGCACGCGCGCCGTTCACGCCGGCCAGCACCCTGATCCGCACACCGGCGCCATCAACACACCCATCACGCAAAGTTCGGCGTTCAACTACGGCACGCTCGAAAAAGGCGCTGCCATTTTTGCCGGTGAAGCCGACGGTTACCGCTACAGCCGTTTTGCCAACCCGACGGTGGCGGCGCTGGAGGCCAAGATGGCCGACCTGGAGGGCGCGCCGGCGGCGGTAGCCTTCAGCAGCGGCACGGCGGCCACCTCGTCGGTGCTGCTGGGCTTGCTCAACCCCGGTGACGAGATAGCATTTTTGGGGCCGCTGTATGGCGGCACCGAGGGGCTGTTGCGTTCGCTGGGCGAGCGTTTTGGCATCAAGGCGGTCGACGCCACGCAGCACGGCCTGGCGGCCAGCTTGAGCCCGGCCACGCGCCTGGTGTGGGTCGAGACACTGACCAACCCCAGCCTGCGGCTGCACGACCTGGCCGAGGTGGCGGTGCTGGCCAGGGCGCGCGGCATCATCACGGTGGCCGACAACACCTTTTGCACACCGTGCCTGACACGCCCGCTGGAGCTGGGCATCGATTTGGTGATGCATTCCATGACCAAGTATCTGGGCGGCCATGGCGACGCCACGGGCGGCGTGGTGGCGGGTGCACCGCCGCTGGTGGCGGCCGTGCGCAAGACCGGTCTGGGCCATGTGGGCGGCAACCTGTCGCCGCAAGAGGCCTTCTTGTTTTTGCGCGGCATCAAGACACTGCCGCTGCGCATGGCGGCGCATTGCGCCGGGGCGGCAGCGGTGGCCGACTTTCTGGCGGCTCACCCCGCCGTGCGAATAGTGCATTACCCCGGTCTGGCCAGCCACCCGCAGCATGCGCTGGCGCGGCGCCAGCTGCAGGGCGGGTTTGGCGGCATGGTCACGTTTGAGCTGACGCGCAACGAGCGCGCGGCGGCGGCCAGTGTGCTCAATGCCTTGCAGCTGTTCACGCAGGCGGTGTCCCTGGGCGACGTGGACAGCCTGGCCTGCCACCCGGCCACCACCACGCACAGTTTTGTGTCAGCCCAGGTGCGCGCCGCCGCCGGCATCACCGAGGGGCTGATTCGCCTGAGCGTGGGCATTGAGCACCCCGACGACCTGATTGCCGACCTGGAGCGCGCGCTGCAGGCGGTTTGAGCGGGCCGGGTCACTTCATAACTCGGGTAGCAGGCTTGCTACCGCCTGTGGCACAAACTGGTAGCACGCTAAAAGAAGCCAAATCGGATATCCAAAAAGCGGAAGATTATCTGCATGGCCAAAATCTTGACGAAGCGGCGACATGCCTGCGCAAGGCGGCCGACGATTCGGCCAAACGTTTGCGCGAGTGGTTGAGCAAAGAGAAATTACCGCCGGGCCAATTTTTTTCCCTTACTGAAAATCTGCGGGAGGCCAAGAAGCGGCTATTAATGACGATGCCGAGGCAACTGTACGAAAAGGTATTGAAGGGCTCGCCCATTGAGTTGCTTCAGAAGCTGATTCCCAATAGTGTTGCCGAGCTAGATGCAGAGGCTGGCCTTGAAGCAGCCGAGCGGGGAAAAATTAATAGCAAACGCGGCACCTTGCGTAAGTTGCTAACCGATACCCATTGGGTAGCCATGGAAAACGTGCGGCTGATTGACGAGGTGCTTGCGACCACCGAACGCGTCCTGAACCCAGGTGCCCATGGCGGTGACGCACCACTCTACGAATCCGAGGTGGCAAATGCTCTTGGCCTCATTAGACGTTTAGAAAATTGGTGCCAATAGCGTCTTCTGGTACGCTTTCATGCCGAATTGCCCTGCAGCCCTCGTAGAATATGCGTAATAAGCTATCAAAACAATAGTAAATTGAAAATGGAGTCGCCATGAAGAGAACCACCGACCCCGTAAAACCAGCGAACCACATAGCCGTTTTTCAGGAGTCAAGCATCCGGCGCGTCTGGCACAACGAGGAATGGTGGTTTTCGGTTGTGGATGTTTGCGCCATCCTGACTGAGAGCCCGGATGCTGGTGCGTACTGGCGCAAACTCAAACAGCGGCTCAATGCCGAGGGCGGCCAACCCGTGACGTTTTGTCACGGGTTGAAACTGCTGGCCCCAGACGGCAAGCAGCCCGAGACTGATTGCGCCAACACAGAAGGGCTGTTCCGCATCATCCAATCCATTCCGTCGCCCAAGGCGGAACCGTTTAAACGCTGGCTGGCGCAGGTCGGCTACGAGCGGGTGAAGGAAATCGAAAACCCCGAACTGGCCAGCGCCCGTGCCCGTGAGCTATACCAGGCCAAGGGCTACCCGCAGGCATGGATTGAGAAGCGCCTGCGTTCTATTTCGGTTCGAGGAGAACTGACCGACGAGTGGAAAGCGCGGGGAGTGGCCGAAGGCAAGGAGTATTCGATACTGACCGCTGAAATCGCCCGAGCCACTTTTGGCGTGACACCCGGTGAGCACAGTCAGCTCAAAAAGCTGGATCAGGTCAAAACCGGCAACAACCTGCGCGACCACATGACCGATCTGGAGCTGATTTTTACCATGCTGGGTGAGGCCAGTACGACCGAGATTGCCCGGCGCAGCGAGGCCCTGGGTTTTGTCGAGAATCGCACATCCGCCAAACAGGGCGACACCATTGCAGGTAACGCCCGCAAAGCACTGGAGGCCAAAACGGGTAAGGCGGTGGTTAGCAAATCCAATTACCTGACCGCACCGAGCACACCGGATCTGCTTGAGGAAGCCGTCCCAGCACAGCCTGGCAAGCCGAAAGCGCGTGCGCGCGTGAAGCTTCCCAAGCGCAACTCAGAGTAAGAAACAATCCGTACCCCATATGCCCATCTTCAAAATATCCGGCACAAAGCTCAAAAAGCTGAACAGCGCAAACACCTGAAGGTGGTAAGCAGAAGCCACGAAGGTGGTAAGCGAGACTTACCACCTTTGCCGCCAGAGCTGGTTCAAAGGTTGCCCGCCTCAGGTCAGCGATGGTTCAGGCGGGTAGGCTGGCGTTTCAATACCCGGAGTCTTCCAATCATGCCTTGCAGGCCTACAAGCTGCCCAATAGGCACTGAAATTGAATTTAGTGCCAAAAATAGGCGTTAGCCCAATGAGAATGGGCAAAAGAAGCTATCAAAAAAATAGTAAATTGCACCCGTCGGCGTTTTAGCGCTGCGGATTCGCTCAGGCCGCTTTCAGCAGCGGCTTGGCCCGCTGGCTGGCATGCAGCCAAGCGCGGCGCAGCACCGCTGGTGAGCGGGTTTCTTCCGGGATCAAGAGGTAGTTCTGCGCGCGCATCGCCGTGCCCACGCCGACCTTGCTGGTCAGCACCGTCATCGGAATGGCCAGCAGCAGCGGCAGGCCCACGGGCAGCAGCCAGACGAGCGCGCTGGCGTCGATCAGCGCAATGCCGGCGGCCAGCACCGCGACCACGGCGCTCATGGGAGCGAGTTGCTGCAGCGCATGTTTCCAGGGCACGGCAGCGGCTTCACGCGGAGGCGATTTCCATTCCAGCTTCAGGCCGGTCATCGCGATGACGACAAACAGCGAGTGCGCCAGCATGCGGATGGGGGCTTGCAGCAGGGCGATTAGCGTTTCCAGCAGCGCGCTGCGCAGCAGGCTGGCGGTGCCGCCATAGGCTTGCTGCTGGCGCTTGATCAATACCGAGGCAATGCCCAGGACGCGCGGCAAAAACAGCATGCTCAGCGTCCACGCCCACAGCGACATCAGCTCGCCGGGCAGCACATTCCAGTCGCTCACCATGGGCGAGCCCGACAGCCACAGCGCCGTGCCCAGCGTCATGAAGCACAGCCACAGCGGCGCCGACAGATAGGCCATGGCGCCGGTGGCAAACATGGAGCGGTGCACCGGGTGCAGGCCGGGCTCTGCAATCAGGCGCGAGTTCTGCAGGTTGCCTTGGCACCAGCGGCGGTCGCGCTGCAGCTCGGCCAGCAGGTCGGGCGGCTGCTGCTCGTAGCTGCCGACCAGGTCGGCCACCAGCCAGACATGGTAGCCGGCGCGGCGCATCAGCGCGGCCTCGACAAAATCGTGCGACATGATGCTGCCGGCCATGCCGGCCATGCCGCCCGTGCCCTTGATGTGCGCCAGCGCGCAATGCTGCATGAAGGGCTCCATGCGGATGATGGCGTTGTGGCCCCAGTAGTGCGACTCGCCCATCTGCCAGTACTGCATGCCCAGCGTGAACAGGCGGCCCGTCACGCGTGAGCCGAACTGCTGCGCGCGCGCGTGCAGCGTCACATGGCCAATCGCCTGGGTGGCGGTCTGGATGATGCCGGCGCTGGGGTTGGCTTCCATCAGCTTGACCATGGAGACCAGGCAGTCGCCGCTCATCACGCTGTCGGCGTCCAGCACCACCATGTAGCGGTAGTCCTTGCCCCAGCGGCGGCAGAAGTCGGCCACGTTGCCGGCCTTGCGGTCGCTGCGGCGCTTGCGCAGGCGGTAATAGACCTCGATTTGCGGCTGATCCGGCTGGCTGGCCAGCTGGCCGCGCAGCTCTTCCCAGGCGGCACGTTCGGCCTTCTGGATTGCCGGATCGTTGCTGTCGGACAGCACGAACACGTCGAAGGCCTGGACATGGCCGCTCAGCGCGACCGATTCGCAGGTGGCGCGCAGGCCGGCAAAGACGGTGCGCACATCCTCGTTGCAGATCGGCATGATGATGGCCGTGCGCGTGGACTTGTCCAGCGTATGGTGCTGGACCTTTTTGGCCGACAAGGTATGCGCGTCGCCAAAAAGCGTGACGTAAAAGCCCATCATCGCCGTCATGAAGCCGGTGACCACCCAGGCCGACAGCAGCGCAAACAGCGCCAGCTGGCCGTATTGCAGCCAGGCGTTGTCGTAGTCGGGCTGCATGTCGGCAAAGAGCAGCGTGGCCAGCACCGTGCTGACGAGCGTCAACAGCATGAACACCGCCCGGCGGCTCCTGGCCGCAAGCTGCCATGGCGCCATGGGCGCGCTGGCCGGCTGCTGCTTCGCATGGGCCGAAGCGGTCCGCTTGACAAAGGGTAGCAGCGCAGCCGTGCCCAGGCTGTTCCAGAAACCCCGCCATGGGCGCGGCGCCATCGAGCCGCGATGCACCGGCGGCGCCGTGACCGCATTGGGATGACGTTCTTCACGCAGCAGGCTGCGCCGATTCAATTTGTAATCAGGTTGGTCCATGTTTCGCTCAGGGTTTGTTGGTCGTTCTGGAGAAAGGCGCGCAGTTCAACGGGTTGCACCGGCTCGGCCGCGGTGGCCGGCTTGAGCCGTTCCACGCGCAAGGTCATGCGCCAGCCGCCGGTGGCCGGATTGCGGTAAGCCAGGCTTTCCACCACGCGGGCGTTGGCGCTGGCGGTCGTGATGGCTTGCACCTTGGCGTCTTCCGGCAAGGCGTCGAGCGCCGGGCCGGCAAAGTCGATGACAAACTGGATCTGCTGGCCCAGCGCATCGGCGCCCAGCTTGCTGTAGCCCGTGCCCCGGCGCGACTGGGTGACCCAGCCGTTGGGCGGCAACTGTTGGTTCTTGCCCTGCCAGACGATCTGGTAGGCCAGATCCAGCGACTGGCCGGGCGCCGGCATCTTTTCAGGCACCCAGTACGCGGCCACGTTGTCGTGGGTTTCGTCCGGGGTTGCAAACTGAAGCAACTCCACGCGGCCAGGGCCCCAGTCGCCGGTGGGGGTGACCCACGCGCTCGGCCGCAGCTCG
>JBKJKI010000007.1:0-8354 GCA_046597475.1 Polaromonas sp.
CGACGCGCTGCTGGTCAAGGCCGGCTCGGGCCTGGCCACCTTCGGCAGCCCGACCAGCGCTGGCGTGCCGCCCGAGGTGGTGCAGCACACGCTGGTGCTCGAATACAACCACATCGCCCAGCTCGAAGAAGCGTTTTCGCTGCACGGCAAGGACATTGCCTGCCTGATGATCGAGCCGATTGCCGGCAACATGAATTTTGTCCGCGCCAGCGTCCCGTTCATCAAGCGCTGCCGCGAACTGTGCACGCAGCACGGCGCGCTGCTGGTGTTCGACGAGGTCATGACGGGCTTTCGCGTGGCCCTGGGCGGCGCGCAAAGCGTCTACGCCAGGAGCATTCCCGGCTTCAAGCCCGACATGACGGCGCTCGGCAAGGTGATTGGCGGCGGCATGCCGATGGCGGCCTTTGGCGGGACCCGTGCGGTGATGGAACATCTGGCGCCTTTGGGCGGCGTTTACCAGGCCGGCACGCTGTCGGGAAACCCGGTGGCCACCGCCTGCGGCCTGGCCACGCTGCGTGAAATCCAGAAACCCGGTTTTTACGACGCGCTGGGCGCGCGTACCCAAAGCCTGGTGTCAGGCTTGAGCCAAGCCGCGGCCAAGGCCGGCGTGCCGTTTTGCGGCGACAGCGAAGGCGGCATGTTCGGCTTTTTCCTGCTGGGACAGCTGCCGCAGAACTATCCGCAAGTCATGAAGACAGACAGTCCGGCCTTCAACCGCTTCTACCATGGCATGCTGGACCGCGGCGTGTACTACGCCCCCGCGCTGTATGAGGCCGGCTTCGTCAGCGCCGCACACAGCGAGCAGGACATCGCCGAGACAGTCGACGTAGCCCGCGACGTATTCCCGTTGCTAGCAAAATAATAGCCAATAACGACCACCATTCAAGGGCTGCAGGAACTTTTTTCTTGATTTTCGGGAATTGGGAGCGGCGCGATGAACCTGCGTTTCGTCGAGGCTTTCGTTTGGGTCGCACGGCTCAAAAGCATCACGCGCAGCGCCGAAAAGCTGTGCCTGACGCAGTCGGCGGTCTCGAACCGCGTGGCCGCGCTTGAGCAGGAACTCGGAATCTCATTGCTGGACCGGCGCGAACACGGCTTCAAGCTGACCGCCGCGGGCGCGCGCTTCCTGCAGTATGCCGAGCGCTTGCTGGCGCTGCAACACGAAATGAAGACCGAACTGGGCAGCCCCGAGCAGCTGCCGCTGTCGCTGCGCATCGGCGGCATCGAGACCGCGCTGCACACCTGGCTGATCCCGATGGTCGAGTTGTTGAAAAAATCGAACCCTCGGCTCGAACTGGAGCTCACCATCGAGACCACGCCGGTGCTGGTCGAGCAACTGCGCCGCGGCAGCCTGGACCTGGCGTTCGCCGCGCTGCCCGCGCTCGGCGAACAGATCACCAACGAGGTGCTGACACCGCTCGAGATGGTGTTCGTCGGCCCCAAGGACATGGCGAGCAAGCGAGCGTTGAGCATCGACGCGTTGCTGGCGCATGACCTGATGACCTTCCAGCGCGGCTCGGCGCCGCATGTCGCGCTGCTCGATCTGCTGCGCTCGCTCGGCGCAGCAAGCAAGCGCGTGCATACGGTGTCGTCGATTTCGGCGCTGGTGCGGCTGGTCGAGAGCGGCTTCGGCATCGCCACCCTGCCGCGCGCCGCCGCCGAGCAGCAGCTGCCACGCAGCCGGATCGCGATCCTGCGCTGCGACGCCGCGCTGGCACCACTGCCGATGGTCGCGAGCTACTGGAGCGGTCCGGCGGCGCCGGAACTTGCGAAGGCATTGCATGAGGCGCTGGCGTTTGCGCGGGCGCAGTAGCCAGGCGCTTGTCCGGCCGCAGGTCGGCGCAATATTTGCCGTCCTGAATTAAATCGAGCCAAAGACCTTGTGTGGCGGACGTTTCATGCTACATTATTGATAGCAATCAACGACCCTTGTACGCCCCCGCAGGATCAGGCCGCGAGTGCGCCCAGCGGCCGCAACTGGTAGCCCTTGCGCTCGAGTTCGGCGCGCAGATAGGCCGCGGTGGCGACGGCCTCGGGGCCGTCGCCGTGCACGCAGATGCTGCCTATGGCCGTCGGCAGGTGCTTGCCGCTGACCGAGATCAGCGCCTGCGCTTCGAGCATGGCTTCGACATGGGCGAGCGAGCGCGCGGCGCCGTGGATCATCGCGTCGGCGCGGCCGCGCGGCACCAGCTGGCCGTCGTCCAGGTAGGCGCGGTCGGCGAAGATTTCCTCGACCACCGCAAGCCCGGCCTCGCGCCCCGCCGTGCACAGGCACGACAGCGCGGGCGCGAGCAATATCAGTGCCGGGTCGTAAGCCTTGACCGCAGCGGCCACAGTGCGTGCCAGCGCCAGGTCGGCGCAGGCCATGTTGCTGAGCGCGCCGTGCGCCTTGACGTGGCCTATGCGCAAGCCCTCGGTGCGCGCCATGCCGTCCAGCGCGGCGATCTGGTAGATCAGCAGCGCCTCGAGTTCGGCCGGCTCCAGCTGCATGCGGCGGCGGCCAAAGCCCTGCAGGTCGGGAAACGAGGGATGCGCGCCGACGCTGACCCCGGCCGCCCAGGCCAGCCGCAGCGTGTTGCGCATCACCAGCGGGTCGCCCGCATGAAAGCCGCAGGCCACGTTGGCCGAGCCGACCGACTGCAGGATCTCGCGGTCCGAGCCCATGGTCCAGGCGCCGAAGCTCTCTCCGAGGTCGGCATTCAGGTTAACGATTTTCGACATGATATGGCTCCCAAAAAGTGCTGCGGCGCGCGGCTCAATCCTACACATCGGCCCGGATCACGCCGCTGACCAGGTTGCCGCCGTACAGCAGGGCTTCGTCGATGATGCCGGGCGGGCGACAGCTGGTGATGCGGCCGACCCAGAGCGCCAGTTGCTGCGCCTGCGCCGCACGCGCGGCCGCGGCTTCGGCCAGGCTCACGCGCGCAAAGCGCAGCTGCGCGCCCGGCCGGGCATGGGCCAGCCGTGGCAGATCGGCGCGTATCACCGTCGCGATCTTCGGGTAGCCGCCCACCGTCTGGCAATCGGCCATCAGGATGATGGGCTGACCGTTGGCCGGCACCTGGATCGCCCCCGGCGTGACGCTATCGGATGCGATGTCGGCGCCGAGCGCGCTGTGCGCCAGCGGCTGGCCTTCGAGCCGCATGCCCATGCGGTCGCTGTCGCGCGTGACCGTGAACGGCTGGCTGAAAAAGGCCTGCAGCGCCTCGTCGGTGAAGTGGTCGGCCTGCGGCCCGGGCACAACGCGAATCGGCCCGCCGGCATGCACAAGGGGCCCGGGGCCACGAAATTCGAGCAGCGCGTCGCCCGCGAGACCGCGACACGGCAGCAGGTCGCCCACGGCGATGGCGCGGCCCTGCACACCGCCGAGCGCGGCACGCGCATAGGTCGAGCGGCTCGCCAGCACGACCGGCACCTCGACCCCGCCGCTGATGCCCACATAGGCGATGCCAGTGCTGCCCGATTTCGGCGCGGCGACGGCGCCAAACTTGATGCTGTCGCCAGGACCGAGCGTGACCGTGCACCAGGGTTCAACCGGCAGCAGCTTGCCCTGGGCCGTCTGCACTTTGGCGGCTATCTCGCCCGCGAGCGAGAAGCGCACGCGGCCCGAGCGCACCTTGAGCGTGGGGCCGGTGAGCAGGATCTCAAACGCCGCGGCGTCGGCCGCATTGCCCAGCAGCGCGTTCGCCGCCGCCAGCAGCGACGGGTCGAGCGCGCCCGACACCGGCACGCCAAGTCGCCGGTAGCCGAAACGGCCGCAGTCCTGCACCGCCACGGCCAGCCCGCTCTCGACCACTTCGAGCTGCGCGCTCATGACAAAACCTCGCCCGGCGCCGCTGCCATGCGCAGGCTCGCGCGCTCGAACGTTCCTGCCGCGCAGCGCGCCTGCAGCGCTTCGTAGGCGCCGCGATCGACCGCGTGCCAGCGCACCTGGTCGCCGGGCGCCAGCAGCGCCGGCCGCTCAGCGTCGGCCGCATCGAACAGCGGCACCGGCGTGCGCCCGAGCAGCCGCCAGCCACCCGGGCTTTCCCACGGATAGGCGGCGCACATGCGCTGCGCCACCGCGACCGAGCCCGCCGGCACACGCTTGCGCGGCGATGCCAGGCGCGGCATTTCCAATGCCTCGGGCAGTCCGCCCATGTAGCTGAAGCCGGGCTGAAAGCCCAGCATGTAGACGCTGAACACGGTCTGGGTCATGAGCTCAACCACCGCCTCGCGCGGCATCGACTTGGCGGCAGCAAGTTCGTCCAGATCGGGCGCGAACTCGGGCTCGAAGCACACCGGAATGCGCCAGTGAGCGCCGGCCACCGTGAGGCTGGCGCTGGTGCGCGCAAGCGCCAGCAGTTCCGTGGCCAGGGTTTCGCCGGCTATGCGGTCGGGGTCGAAATACACCGTGACCGAGCGAAAGGTCGGCACCCATTCGAGCACGCCGGCTATCCGGCCGCTCGCGGCCAGATCCTCCAGCGCGCTGGCGAAGCCGAGCACCCGGGCGTGAATCTGCGGCGCTATCACGCTGCCGAACTCCACAGTGAGCGCCGCGTCGCCGAGCGGCAGCAGGCGCGCATCTAGCAGCGCTGGCTGGACGGCGGCGCTCACTGGAGTACCTTCGTGCTGCGCACTGCGGTGCGAGCTTGCTTGGGGCGGCCCGGCGCGGCGCTCATGCCTTGCCGGCCAGCGCTTCGTCGCCGGCGGTCAGTTCGAGCCCCTTGGTTTCAGGCAGCGCCAGTGCGGCGATCACGACCAGCAGGTAGCCGGCACCCGCGAGGTAGCCGATCGCCGTTCCGAGCGGAATCGACGTGCTCAGGTAACCCACCAGCGCCGGGCAGATCGAGCCGACCGCGCGCCCGAAGTTGTAGCAAAAGCCCTGGCCCGAGCCGCGCACCCGGCTTGGGAACAGCTCGCTCAAGTAGGCCCCCATGCCCGAGAAAATTCCCGACAGGAAAAAGCCCAGCGGAAAGCCCAGCACCAGCATCATCGCGTCATTGATCGGGATCAGCGTGTAGCCGACAACCAGCGCACCGGCGCAAAGCGCGAACAGGATGAAGCATTGGCGCCGGCCCATCCGGTCGGACAGCCAGGCGCTGGTCAGGTAGCCGGCGAACGAACCGATGATCAGCACCAGCAGGTAGCCGCTGGTGTTCAGCACCGACAGATGGCGTTCGGTCTTCAGGAAGGTGGGCAGCCAGGTCGTCACGGCGTAGTAGGCGCCCTGCATGCCGGTGGCCAGCAGGCTCGCGAATACCGTCGTGCGCAGCAGCGCGGGCGAAAAAATCTCAAGAAAGTTGCCGCTGTCGCCGTCCTTCTTCATCTGCGCGCGCGTGGCGTGATAGACCTCGGGGTCCTTGATCTGGCGCCGGATGTAGAGAATCAGGAAGGCGGGCAAGATGCCGATCCAGAACAGCACACGCCAGGCGATCTCGGGCGCGAACAACGAATAAGCGGCCCAGAACGCGATCGCGGCCACGCCCCAGCCGACGGCCCAGCTGCTTTGCACCAGGCCGACCGCCTTGCCGCGGTGACGCGCACTAATCATCTCGGCGATCAGTATCGAGCCGACCGACCATTCCCCCCCAAAGCCCAGGCCCTGCAGTGCGCGCGTGACCAGCAGTTGTTCGGGCGAGGTCGTGAAGCCGCTCAGAAAGGTGAACACGGTGAACCACAGCACGGTCAGCTGCAGGATGCGCACCCGGCCGTACTTGTCGGCCAGGATGCCGGCGAGCCAGCCGCCGATCGCCGAGGTGATCAACGCGCCGGTGGCGATGTAGCCGGCCTCGGCCTTGGTCATGCCCCAGAGCGTGATCAGGGTCGGGATCATGAAGGTGTAGATCATGTAATCGAAGGCATCGACGCCGTAACCGGCGAACGCCGCGACCAGGGTCTTGCGCTCAGCCTTGCTGGTTTCTTGTAGCCACATGGTTTGTCTCCTGTTGTATATGTCATCTGGCCTGAAAAGCGGCTGCCGGCTCAGGCGAAGGGCAGATCGCTGTTGAGCCGGTCCGTGATCAGCATGTAGCCCGGCGCGTGGGTGATGCAGAACGCCGGACGCGCCGCCATCACCACGGCTTGCGGCGTCACGCCGCAGGCCCAGAACACCGGCAGTTCATCGGCTTTGATCTCCACCGGGTCGCCGAAATCGGGGCTACCGATGTCAGCGATGCCTATCAAGGCCGGGTCACCCAGATGTATCGGCGCGCCATGCACCGCCGGCACGCGCGCCGTGACCTGCACCGCGCGAATCGCGTCGGCGGCTTTCATCGGCCGCATGGACACCACCATAGGACCGTGGAAGGGGCCGGCCGGCGTGGTCTGGATGTTGGTGCGGTACATCGCCACGTTCTTGCCCTGGCGCACATGGCGCAGATCGATGCCGGCCTCGATCAGCGCATGCTCGAACGAGAACGAGCAGCCGAGCACAAAACTTACCAGGTCGCCCTGCCATAGCGCGCCTATGTCGCTCGGCTCATCGGCCAGTTCGCCGTCACGCCAGACACGGTAGCGCGGCACGTCGCTGCGGATGTCGATGTCGGCGCCCAGGGTCGGCAGCATGGGGTCGCCCGGCTCGGACACCGCCAGCAGCGGACACGGCTTGGGGTTGCGCTGGCAAAAGCGCAGAAAGTCGGACGCCAGCGCCGCCGGCAAAATAGCCACATTGCCCTGGACGTTGGCCGGCGCAAGGCCGCTGGTGTGCTCGCGCCAGCGGCCGGCACGGATCGCCTGGCGCGCCTCGCGGGCGCTCGTGAACACGGCACGCCCGGCGGCAGCCGACGGGGAAAAATCGATGGCAGTCACGCTTGTCTCCTGCTGTTTGTGGTGTGTGCTGGATCGCACGGTGGCAGATGAGACGCAGTATCGACCGCAGGGCAGAGCACGACAAACGCTAAATTTCGTTATGCCATCATCGATTTTTTCGATTGAAAATCCAGCGCTCGCAGCCGCGAGCGCGCACAGCGCGCAGGACATCGCCGAGACGTCTGGCAGGGTCCGCGACGCTTTCAGACTGCTATAAAAATAGCAGCTTATAGTGCCCGCGCCTCAAGGGCTACAGGCATATTTCTCTTGAATCTTAGTGGCGGAAGTGGCGCACGCCGCTCAGCACCATGACCACGCCGCGCTCGTCGGCGGCGGCAATCACTTCGTCATCGCGCATGCTGCCACCCGGCTGAATCACGCAGCTGGCGCCTGCATCCACCACCACGTCAAGCCCGTCGCGGAAGGGGAAGAAGGCGTCACTCGCGACCGCCGTGCCCTTTAGCGACAGGCCGGCGTGCTCGGCCTTGATGCTGGCAATGCGCGCCGAGTCCAGCCGGCTCATCTGGCCGGCGCCCACGCCCATGGTCATGCCGCCGGCGCAAAACACGATGGCGTTGGACTTGACGTACTTCGCGACCTTCCAGGCAAACAGCAGGTCCTGCAACTGGGCGGGTGTGGGCTGGAGCTTGCTGACGACCTTCAAATCGGCCAATGCCAGTTCATGGTTGTCAGCCGTCTGCATCAACAGGCCGGAACCGACGCGCTTGACGTCCATCAGGTTGCGGCCCTGCTGCCAGGCCGAGTCGCCGCCAGGCGGCAGGTCTATCTGCAGGATGCGCACATTGGCCTTGCTCTTGAAGACTTCCAGCGCCTCGGGCGTGAAGCTTGGCGCCATCAGCACTTCGACGAACTGCTTCGAAATTTGTAGCGCCGCACGCTCGTCCAGTGGGCGGTTCAGCGCAATAATGCCGCCAAACGCAGAGGTCGGGTCGGTCTGGAAAGCCTTGCTGTAAGCCTCAAGAGCGTCGGCACCTACGGCCACGCCGCAGGGGTTGGCGTGCTTGACGATGACGCAGGCCGCTTCGGTAAAGCTCTTGACGCATTCCCAGGCGGCGTCGGCGTCGGCGATGTTGTTGTACGACAGCTCCTTGCCCTGCAGCTGTCTGGCCGTGACCAGCGAGCCCGGCGCCGGGTACAGGTCACGGTAGAGCGCGGCCTGCTGGTGCGCGTTCTCGCCATAGCGCAGGTCCTGCAGCTTGATGAAGCGGCCATTGGACTGGCCGGGGAACAGGCTGTGGCTGCCATCGGCCTGGATGCTGGAGAGGTAGTCGCTGATGGCGCCGTCGTACTGGCTGATGCGGTTGAAGGCCGCCACCGACAGGGCGAATTTCGTTTTCTCGGTCAGCTTGCCGCCGGTCTTGAGTTCTTCGAGCACGCCGGCGTATTGCGAGGCGTCGGTCAGCACGCCGACATCTTTCCAGTTCTTGGCCGCCGAGCGCACCATGGCCGGGCCGCCAATGTCGATGTTCTCAATCGCGTCTTCCAGCGTACAGCCGGGCTTGGCCATCGTCGCTTCAAAAGCGTAGAGGTTGACCACCAGCAAG
>JBKJKI010000097.1:0-2902 GCA_046597475.1 Polaromonas sp.
GCCAACCACGATCAAAATATCCACCTGCGGGCTCATCACCTTGACGGCATCCTGCCGGTTCTGCGTGGCGTAACAGATGTCCTGCTGCTTGGGCTCGCGCACGTTCGGAAAACGCGCTTTTACAGCAGCGCTGATCTCGGCAGCATCGTCCACACTCAGCGTGGTCTGCGTGACCACCGCGAGTTTTTGCGTCTGTGCGGGCTGGATGCGCGCCACATCGGCCACGTCTTCGACCAGGTGGATGCCGCTGTCGAGCTGGCCCATGGTGCCTTCGACCTCGGGGTGGCCCTTGTGGCCGATCATGATGAACTCGTAGCCTTCCTTGTGCAGCTTGGCGACCTCGACATGCACCTTGGTGACCAGCGGACAGGTGTCGTCAAAGATCTGAAAGCCCCGCGCGCGGGCTTCCTCCTGCACGGCCCGGCTCACGCCGTGGGCGCTGAACACCAGCGTGGCGCCGGGCGGCACGTCGCCCAGCTCTTCAATGAAAATGGCGCCCTTGGTTTTTAGGTCGTTCACCACATAAGTGTTGTGAACGATTTCATGGCGCACATAGATAGGCGCGCCAAACTTGGTCAGCGCGCGCTCGACGATTTCAATGGCGCGGTCGACGCCGGCACAGAACCCGCGTGGTTCGGCCAGCAGGATGGTACTGACCCCCACGCTTTTCACTTCGTGTAATACGCTGCCCCCCGAGGGGGCTAATTTCCCTGGGGGCGGCCCGGCGGGAAATTGCACGTTGTTGACTGCATTTTCGTTGCTGCTCATAAGACTCCAATGACGTGGACTTCAAACACCACGGGCTGGCCGGCCAGCGGATGGTTGAAGTCGAACTGCACCGCATCGCTGCCTTCCTTGACCTGCCGCACCGCGCCGGCGTACTGGCCCAGGCCGTCGGGCGTAGGGAACTGCACCACGTCGCCCACGCTGTAGCGCACCAAAGGGTCACCCAGCTCATTGAGCAGCTTGCGCGCCACCCACTGCAGCAGCTCGGGGTTGCGCTCGCCAAAGGCTTCGCCAGGGGCCAGCTCAAACGTGGCACGCGTGCCTTCGGCCAGACCCAGCAGGCGCTGCTCGAGCGCTGGCGACAGCTCGCCATTGCCCAGGCTGAGCGTGGCCGGCTTCCCGTCAAAGGTATTGATGATGTTGGCCCCGCCCAGGCCGGCCATGCGGTAGTGCAGCGTCAGGAATGAGCCTGGCTGCACCAGAGCGGCAGCGGCAGTAGCAGCGCTTGGGGCGGAAGATTCCACGGTAGACATAGGACTTTCGGGCCAGCCAGGGCGACTGGCAACTGTTAGTAAACTGGCCTCTATTGTAGAAAGCACCGCCGAGGCGGACCGCCGGCCGCCTTTTCACCCTTCAATCCCCTATCCGGGCCATATCCGCCATGCTCCTCAAAGACCTGCCCGAAGACGCCCGTCCGCGCGAAAAACTGCTGGCCCGCGGCCCGGGCGCGCTGGGCGATGCCGAGCTGCTCGCCCTGCTGCTGCGCACCGGCATCCCCGGCAAGAACGCGCTGCAGATGGGGCAGGAGTTGCTGGACGAATTTGGCGGCGTGTCGGGGCTGCTGCATACCGGGCCCGAGGCGCTCAAGAGCATCAAGGGCCTGGGCCCCGCCAAACGCGCCGAGATCGTCGCGGTGCTGGAGCTGGCGCGGCGCGCGCTGGCCGAGGAGCTGAAGGAAAAGGCGCTGTTCGCCACGCCGCAGGCGGTACGCGACTACCTGCAGCTGCAGCTCGGCAGCCGGCCGCATGAGATTTTCGCCGTGCTCTTTCTCGACAGCCAGCACCGCCTGATCGCGCTGGAAGAGCTGTTTCGCGGCACGCTGACGCAGACCAGCGTCTACCCGCGCGAGGTGGTGGTGCGCGCGCTGGCGCTCAACGCCGCCAGCGTGGTGCTGGCGCACAACCACCCGAGCGGCGCCGCCCAGCCCTCGCGCGCCGACGAGGCCCTCACGCAGACGCTCAAGGCCGCGCTCGGCCTGGTCGACGTGCGGGTGCTCGACCATTTCGTGGTGACGAGTACTCAGGCCGTCTCGATGGCCGAGCTGGGTCTGCTTTAGCATGCCAAGCGCTCACCGGACTGCCCCCATGCCTGCGCCCTCCTCCAAACCCTCCAAATCCTCCCAATTTGCCAAACGCCTGCTGCTACGGGACTTCAAGGACCTCAAGCTCGTCAAGCGCGAGCTGGAGGCTCGTGCCCGGCTGGAGCAGGCGCTGAAAGCCGCCCGCCTGGCCGCTACGGTCAAGGCGCGCAGCGAAAAAGAGCTGTTCTCGCGCGCTGTCGGGCCGGTGCTGGCCCTGTCCCTCAAGCACCGGCCTGGCCACAAGGCCAGCCTGCAAGCCGCGCGCCCGGCGCCGATTCCCGAGCAGCACCAGCGCGACGAACTGGCGGTGATGCAGGAGGCGCTGTCTGACGAGTTTGACGTGGAAACGCTGCTCGACACCGACGAGGCGCTGAGCTTTCGCCGCCCCGGCATGGGCCCTGACGTGGTGCGCAAACTGCGCCGGGGCAACTGGAGCATTCAGCGCCACCTGGATCTGCACGGCTTTCGGCGCGAGGACGCACGCAATGCGCTGGCCGCCTTCGTTCGCGAAGCCAGCAAGGCCGGCCTGCGCTGTGTGCGCGTGGTGCATGGCAAGGGCCTGGGCTCGCCCGGCAAGGCGCCGGTGCTCAAGGGCCGGGTGCAAAGCTGGCTGATCCAGAAGCAGGAAGTGCTGGCCTTTGTGCAGGCCAGGCCGGCAGAGGGCGGCGCTGGCGCGCTGGTGGTGCTGCTGGCGCAGAGCTGAGAGAGTGAGAGTTTTTCTCTTGCCCCCTGAATCTGGCACGGAACTGGCATGTTTTTTCGCATGACGAACCCGACTGATAGTGAATTCCAGGCAGCCGAGGCTGGCTTGTTCGA
>JBKJKI010000183.1:0-3648 GCA_046597475.1 Polaromonas sp.
GGCATTGGAAGGCAACCGGTACACCGTAGTGCTAAGCGCCCAAGGCTACGAGCTGCGCTCGCCCGAAGGCGACACCCTGGCCCAGGCGGCCCTTGCCCAGGGTGTCGCCTTCGGGCGAGCGCAGCTCGTAGCCTTGGGCGCTTAGCACTACGGTGTACCGGTTGCCTTCCAATGCCTGTGGCACTTGCAGATAGGCCACTTGAAGTTCTTCGGTGCCGCTCACATAGCCGCCCATGCCCAGAAAGCCGGGGGTGGAAGGCTCGGTGGCGCGGCGTGCCAGCCAGCTGCCCACCAGGGGCAGGTATTTGGGTTTGACCTCCAGGTCGAGCTTGAGGTTGGCCACGGCCTGGCCGACCACCAGGCGGGAACGCAAGATCTCGATCTCGGCGGTGGCAGGCGACTTGATGTCAAACATGCTGCCCATGTCGCCCAGCATGCTGCTCATGCCGCCGGCCTTGCTGTCTTCAACCTGGATCAGGGTGTTGGCTTCGTAGATGGGGGTGCTCAAGAGCGCATAGGCCACGCCCAGGGCCATGACGACGGCGGTCACGCCGGCAATCAGCCAGCGGCTGTCAAGCACCACGTCAAGCAGTTCAAGCAGGTTGATCTCGTCGTCGTCATCTTGCATGGGCTGCATGGGCTGCGCGAGGGGCGGATTGGATTGAGGAAAGTTCATACGCGGAAAATATTCATGGCTGGGTTGTCATTCCCGCGCAGGCGGGAATCCAGGCTGTTGTGTTTGTTCGGGGATGGATTCCCGCCTGCGCGGGAATGACACATTGGGTAGGCGGCCTATCAGTCCAGTTGCCGGATGCGCGCTGCCCAGTCGGCCACGCCGCGGGCAATGTGGTCGTAGGCGGCTTCAAAGGCTTCCCTGCCCTCGCGGTAGGGGTCGGCGATGTCGAACTTGCCGATTTCGCCCAGGCGGTACACCTTGCCGCGCACCAGCGGGTACTGCTGCTCGACTTCGCTTTTGTGGCCCTGCTCCATGACCAGGATCAGCTCGGCGGTCTGGCACATCCAGCCGGCCAGTTGCTGGGCACGGTGGGCCGACAGGTCGACGCCATGCGCGGCAGCGACTTCAATCGACAGCGGGTCTGCCGGGTTGCCGACCAAGGCACCCAGCCCGGCGGACCAGATGGTCTTGTCGGGGAACTCGCGGGCCAGCAGGGCTTCGGCGATGGGGCTGCGGCAGATGTTGCCGACGCACAGGACGAGGATGTGCTTCATGTCCAGGCCGGCATCACTTGAAGGCCGAGCTTGTGGTGCCAACGACCGACGCGCTTGGCAGGATCAGGCTGATGACGCGGTTCCAGCGCACCAGCGACGAAGGGTCAACATAGACCACGTCGCGCGACTTGAGCTCGAAGCCTTCGGCCAGGGCATAGGCCACGGGTGAGCGGGCATCGAGGTGGAAGATCTGGGGCTGGCCGTCGCGCGCGCTGCGCACCACGTAGATCTGGCGCGGGTCGCCCGACAGGGGGCTGACGCCACCGGCCTCGCCCAAGGCCTCGTTGAGCGTGAGGCGGCCGTTGCGCAGGGGTTGCGCCAGGGGGCGCGTGACTTCGCCCATGACATAGACCTTGGAGTCTTCGCGGCTGAGCACGCGCACCAGGTCGCCGCTGCCCAGCAGGATGCTGGAAGGGTTGATGCCCAGCTCGGTGAGCTGCTGCATGTTGATGGCGGTGGTGCTGCCGTTGCGCGAGATGGCCACCGTTGATCGGTCAGCCGTGGCGGTGAAGCCGCCAGCGCGGTTGATGGCTTCGGGCAGGGTCATGGGAATGTCGGTGACGGCCTGAAGGCCGGGCGTGCGGACCTCGCCATCGACATAGACCCGGCCGCTGCGGTAAGACTGGATGCGGACGGTGATTTGCGGATCCTTGAGGTATTTGGACAGGCGCCTGGCCAGCAGGTCGCGCGCCTCGTATTCGGTGAGGCCGCCAAGTTTGAGGCTGCCGACGTAGGGGAACTGGATCAGGCCGTCCGGGCTGATGTTGTAGCCATTGCCGACCGGCGACAGGCTGGAGGCATCTGTACCCACCGAGGCCCCGGCAGGAATGATGGCCAGTTCGGGATGGTCCCAGACCACGATGTTGAGCACATCACCGGGGCCGATCAGGTAGGGCCTGGCCACGCCGAACAGGCGCTTGACGTCTTGCCCGACATCGGTGGGCTGGGCGGCACGCTGCTGGCGAATCAGGTCGGGGGTGATGCTGAGCAGCGCACCGGGCGGCGGCGCATCGGCGCTGGCACCGGCCTGCGTGCCTGCCAGGGTACTGGGCGCAGGGGTGGCGCGCTGGGCGGTGATGGAATAGGGATTGGCCTGCGTGCCTTCGATGGCCTGACTGTTCCCCATGGACAGGCCCGGGGCGTAGGCACAGCCGCCAAGCCATAGGGCCGCCAAAGCCATGACGGGCCAGCGTGTCAGCGTCAGGCGAGAGGTGTAGGTTGATTTCTGGGAGATGAACATTTGATGGCAAAAACGAAGAATGGATGTATCTGGGGCATGAGTGAAAAACAGCCGCGCAGGCTACCGCAGTGTTTTGCGCCTTTTTGAGGGCGAAACACAGTCACATTTGCAGGATTGGAAATGGGTCGGGCTGGCCGATGCCAGTGCAAATACCGAACCACGGTTTAAAAAATCAGGCCGCTTCCAGTTGGTGGTGTTCAACACTGACCAGCTGCTGGCGGCCCATCAACTCCAGCAGCACGGCGACGCGGCGGCTGGAAACGGTCTTGACCAGACCTTCAAGACCCTTGAAGGCCGGGTTGCGAAAACGCACCAGATGACCGGGGCGCAAGGAGCTCAAGCCGGCAACATCCAGGGCACTTCGGTCCTCCTCAAGCTGCCGGATGGCGCAAAGGATGTCTGGCTTGACACTGGCAATCTCATGGCCAAAGCTCACTACCATGGCCACCCCACGCGTGGAGCGAACCGGCGCGATGGACTGGGAAAGCTGGACTGGCCTGAAAAACACGTAGCGCGGAAACATGGGCTCAAAAATAACCAGCGGCTCTGCATCGGTTTTTTTCAGGCGCTTGAAGAGCGGGAGGTAGACCTCGAAACCCTGCTGCTGCAGGTTTTGCGCCGCCACTGTTTCAAGCTTCGGCCGGGTATAGGCCAGAAACCACGATGACCCGGAGGGTGCCGGTTGCTGGCTGGATGCATCAACTTCGCTGTCACTCTGAAAACTCATGAAAAATCACCTCCGGTACGTTGCAGCCACCCATGTGGCCTTGGCGCGGGAGAGGTTTTTGCCCAACTTTGGTGCGTTTTGCATGAGTTTAGCGGCTCTATTTCTGATTTCTATCGAATTCAATAATTCGTGCGGATTTCAAAAAATCCATTAAATGTATTTTTTAAATCGAAAAAATTAATTTTTTGCATATTGACTGCGAGGACTTTTTACTTGAACGCAAGGCATTCCGGCACCAACATTGCACCTGCGGGTTTTCACTTAAAGGGTTAACGCCAATACCGAGCTATTTGCCATGAGCCGCGAAGAATCCGCCCTGGCTTGCTATTAATTCAGGAGTGACTCGAAGTTCTGCAAACGAAAAGGAAGAAAGCATTTCAAATGCGGAAAAATCCGGAGTCGGGCTTGGCTGTGGGCTGGCGGAATGCGGGGATGGGCGGCATGAAACCAC
>JBKJKI010000207.1:0-5559 GCA_046597475.1 Polaromonas sp.
GTAGTAGCTGTTGAGGTAGGCAAAGCCCAGCACTTCCTCCGATTCGTGGCCGAACACGTCGGTGTGGCGCGCCAGTGCAATCTTGTCCTGCGTCAGCGTGCCGGTCTTGTCGGTGCACAGCACGTTCATGGCGCCGAAGTTCTGGATCGCGTCCAGGCGCTTGACGATGACTTTCTTGCGCGACAGGATCACCGCGCCCTTGGCCAGGGTCGAGGTGACGATCATCGGCAGCATCTCGGGCGTCAGGCCGACGGCGACGGACAGCGCGAACAAAAAGGCCTCGGGCCAGTCGCCCTTGGTAAAGCCGTTGATCAGCAAAACAATCGGCACCATGACAAAGGCAAAGCGGATCAGCAGCCAGCTGACCTTGTTGACCCCCGCCTGGAAGGCGTTGACCTCGGACGTAGCGGCGGTGACGCGCGTGGCCAGCGTGCCGAAGTAGGTGTTGTTGCCGGTGGCCAGCACCACCACGGTCGCCGAGCCCGAGACGACGTTGGTGCCCATGAACACCAGGTTGGCCATTTGCAGCGCGCTTTCGCCCTGGCCACCCGGCGCGGCATCGGGAAACTTCTCGACCGGCAGCGATTCGCCCGTCATGGCCGACTGGCTGACAAACAGGTCCTTGGCCAGCATCACCCGGCAGTCGGCGGGAATCATGTCGCCGGCCGAGACCAGCACGATGTCGCCGGGCACCAGCTGCTTGATCGGGATTTCAAGCGGGCCGGCGGTCTGGCTGCCGCCGGATTCGACGCTGTCAGCGCCGCCGCGCCGGAGCACCGTCGCCTTGTTGCTGACCAGCTCCTTCAGCGCCTGCGCGGCCTGGTTAGAGCGCCGCTCCTGCACGAAGCGGATCAGGGTGGACAGCAGCACCATGGTGCCGATCACCGTGGCGGCCTTGATGTCCTCGGTGAAATACGACACCAGGGCCAGCACCGTCAGCAGCAGGTTGAAGGGGTTCTTGTAGCTCAGCCACAGGTGCAGCCACCAGGACATGGGCTTTTCATGCTCGACCTCGTTGGGGCCGGCCACGGCACGTATGGCGTCTGCCTCGTCCTCGCTCAGGCCTTCTTTCTGCGTCTTGAGCTGCGCCAGCACGCTGGCCAGATCGTCATGGGCTTGCCGCAGCAGCTGCCGGGAGAGCTGGTCGGGCACGGCGCCGGCGCGGCTCTGGGGCGACAGTGACTCAAGAATCACACGGCGGCGAAACAGGTGGGCGGTGTGCCGTGACTTGAGGAAGATGCCAAAGAACTGGTTGAAGATGTTCATCACGTTCTCATTTTTATTTTTGCCGCGAACTGCCCGGTCCCGCCCTGGCGGGCAGGACCGGGAATCATGAAATTTTTTGATGACCCTGAATCAGGCGGGCAAGCGCAGGCAGCCTCCAGCCCCCTCACGGGATGAAACAAACAGTCGTCTTTAAAGGGCAGGCCGGAAAGATATTGCGGCCCGGGCGCCGTGCTGCAGAGGCACGGCGGAGGGAATTTCCGGCGGGCTTCTCAGGCAGCGGCGCCGACTCTGGATCGACGACTGTCACTGGAACCATGACCCACAGGGAAACTCCGAAGTTGAAAACCAGCGAACTTTAATGCTGCACTGCAGCAGTGTCAAGCGCCGTCGGGCGTCGGCTTTGTAAAGTTGTTGCCTGCTATTGAATGAGTAGCAAACAATAACCGTAGTTACTGGACTACAGCCTTGTTTGGTTTGAAAAACTGGTCAAACAGCCCGGTCAGGTCGGGGAAGTCCTGGCTGAAGCGGCTGCGGTTGACGAAATAGGCCTCGCAGCTGACGGCAAAGAATTCCGCCGGCGCCGTGGCGCCGTAGGCGTCCAGCCAGGGCGCTTCGCCGCCGAAGCGCCTGGCCATGGCGACCTGCCCGCAAAAGCGGTCGTAAGCCGGCTGCATCACGCCATGCCAGGCGGCGTGGGCCTTGCGCGAGGGCAGGGGCGGGCAACCGTCGGCCATGCCGTCGCGCATGTCGATTTTGTGGATGAACTCGTGGATCACCACGTTGTGCCCGGCGTCCGCGGCCTCGCCCGCATCGGCCACGTCCTGCCAGCTCAGGGTGACGGGCCCGCCCTGCATGGCTTCGCCCAGCAGCGCTTCGCTGTAGCGGTGCACCACGCCGGCGCGGTCGGTCTTTTCGCGGCTGGCGAGCATGGCGCCGGCATGCACGACGATGCCCTTGAAGTCGTCGTACCAGCGCAGCCCCAGGTGCAGCACCGGCAGGCAGGCCTGCGCGGCAATCGCCACGGCCATCTCGTCGGTGACCTTCAAGCCGTGCGCGCCAGTAAATTCCTTGTGCTTCAGGAATTGCACGATCATGGCGCGCAACTGCTGCAGCTCGGCGACCGAGCGCCGCGCCAGGAAGGGGTAGCGCAAAAGGGTGGGCAGCCACAGGGCCTCGGGAAGCACGGCGGGCGTGGCAGGCCGCAGCCCCAGCGTGGTGAGCAAACGGTTCAGCATCAATGTGGTGTCTTCACGGCGGGGGCTGGGGATGAATTCAGAGCCGATGCCAGGTCCAGGCGTTGCAGGCCGTTGGCGCTCAGGCGCAACACGTCGGCGCGGGGCGGCCGGGCCGATACATCCCAGTCGCTGAGCACCACGCGGGAGTAGCCGCCGCCCAGGTCGTGCACGGCCGGCCTGTGGGTGTGGCCATGAATCAGCGTGCGGGCACTGGCAGCGGCCAGCCACTGGCGCGCGGCAGCCGCGTCAACGTCGGCGTAGTGGATCACGGATTTTTTGCGCGCTTCGCTTTGCCGGCGCAGCTCGCGGGCGATGGCCTGGCGTTCGGCCAGCGGTTTGGCCAGAAAGGCGTCTTGCCAGGCGCTGCCGCGCACCAGTTCGCGAAACTGCATGTAGTCCACATCGTCCAGGCAGAGCGCGTCGCCATGCGAGAGCAGCCAGCGCTGGCCGGCAAAGCTGAGCACCGTGGGGTCGTCCAGCAGGCTGGCGTGGCTAAAGGACATGAGGCCCTGCCCGACCAGGAAGTCGCGGTTGCCGTGCATGAAAAACAATGGCAGCCGGCTGGCGGCGGCCTTCAGAGTGAGGGCGCAGCGCAGTTCAAAACTGCCGGCCGCCTCGTCTGGCGCGGTGGCGGTGACGACATCGTCCCCGACCCAGACCTCAAACAGGTCGCCCAGGATGAACACCGCGTCGGCCGGCGTGCCCTGCAGGTAGTGCTGCCATGCGCTGAAGGTGGCGGGCTCGTCGGCGCTCAGGTGCAGGTCGGAAATGAAATCGACCGTGCGCCAGGACGGCGGCGCATGAAGCTCCGCCATCGGGGGCACGGTCACATCGTTCACTGAGCTTCAGGGACTCAGGCCAGCACGACGGCTTTTTCGATGATGACGTCTTCCAGCGGCACGTCGTCATGAAAGCCCTTGCGGCCGGTCTTGACGGCCTTGATCTTGTCGACCACTTCCTTGCCCTCGACCACCTTGCCAAAGACCGCGTAGCCCCAGCCCGAAGCGTTCTGGCCGGTGTGGTTCAGAAAACCGTTGTCAGCCACGTTGATGAAAAACTGCGAGCTGGCCGAGTGCGGTGCGTTGGTACGCGCCATGGCCACGGTGTAGTTGTCGTTCTTCAGGCCGTTGGTAGCCTCGTTCTCGATCTCGCCGTCGGTGGGCTTTTGCTTCATGCCGACCTCAAAACCGCCGCCCTGCACCATGAAGCCGGGAATCACGCGGTGAAACACGGTGTTGTCGTAGTGGCCCTTGCCGACATAGCTGAGGAAGTTGGCAACGGATTTGGGCGCCTTGGCGGCGTCGAGTTCCAGCGTGATGACGCCGTGATTGGCGATGTGGAGTGCTACTTTTGGATTGCTCATGGGTGTCCTGAAAAGGTTAGTTGACGAGGGTTGCGGATTTGATGACGACGGGCGTCCTGGGCACGTCGGAGCCGAAGGGGCCGCCCGCGCCGGTGGGCACATGCTCGATTTTAGTGACCACGTCCATGCCGCTGACGACCTTGCCGAAAACGGTGTAGCCCGGCGACTGGGTCGACGGGTTCAGGAAGTCGTTGTCTTTCACGTTGATGAAAAACTGCGCGGTGGCGGAATTGGGGTCGTTGGTGCGGGCCATGGCCAGGGTGCCGACGACGTTTTTGGCGCCGCCCTTGGCAAGCGCCTCGCGGCCTTCATGCGCCACGGAAGCTCGCGTTTTTTTCTCGGCCCAGGCGCTGTCAAAGCCGCCGCCCTGCACCATGAAGTTGTTGATGACGCGGTGAAAAATCGTGCCGTCGTAATGCTTGTCCTTCACGTATTGAAGAAAGTTCTCGACCGTTTTGGGGGCCTTGTCGGCATAGACCTCGACCACGAAGTCACCCTGGCTGGTGACGAACTTCACCCTGGGCGCGTTTTGCGCCAGTGCCGGGCCGGCCAGCAGGCCCAGGCCTGCCGCGGCCAGTGTGCCCAGCAGCGTGCGGCGCATGCGGTCAAGCGCCGCGCGGGGCACACTAGATGTATCCATTGCCATCAAATAGCTCCTTCAAAAAATATCTTCCACTGGCTGCCCTGGCGCGTCCAGTACTGGCGCTTGGTGCGGCCGGTGTTGCTGCCCTTGATCAGTTCGCCGAAGGTTACCACCATGGTATCGGCGCTGTCGGTCCAGCGCAGGTAAGACACATCCTTGATCTGGATATCGCGCCCGCCCAGCTGTTTGAGTTCGGCCTGCATCAAAGGCGTCCATTCGGTCAGGGTCTTGCCGTAGCTGGTGAAGTCGGGCGTGTACCAGGCGGTGAGCCTGGCCAGGTCGCCGCTGGTCTTGGCCTGGTGCCAGCCCTGAAGCACGGCGTCAAAGGCGGAGAGTTCGGACTTGAGCGACTGCGGCGCCACCCATTTGAGGCTGTTGGCAATCACCACCGGCGTGTTGCGGATCTCGACGGTCTTGATGATGCGCTCAAGGTCGGGGTTGGTCAGCACGACACAGCCATCGGTGGACAGCGGCGCGCGCGAGAAATGCGCCGGCGGCGTGCCATGCAGCCAGATGCCGCTGCCCGTCTTGCCGCGTTTCACGTCAAGCTGGTTGGGGTAGTTGATGGGCAGCGCGCCCGAGCCGTAGAAGTCGCGCAGTGATTTGGGGTCGAGGTTGCTGCTGATGAAGTACACGCCCAGCGGCGTGCGCAGGTCGCCCTCGGCGGCTTTTTCAACGCCCGACTTGCCGACCGAGATGTAGTAGTCGGCCAGCAGCTTGAGCCCGCTTTCGGTGTTTTCAAACAGGTACAGACGGGCGCGTGATGCGTCCACCGCAATGGCGTGTTTGTTGCGGGGCGACAGCGCCAGAAACTGCGAGGGGATGGTGCCGGCTGCCGGCCTTTCGCGCAGCGCTTTCAGGCGCATCAACGACTCCTGGCGCAGCTCTGTCAGGGTGCTGGCGCCAGCCCTGGCTTCGGTCTCGGGCACGTCACCCAGTGCGCGCAGGGGCCGGGCTTGCGCCGCCAGCAGGTCGCCATAAACCAGCTGCGCCAGCTGGAAGTTGGGGTGATCAGTGACCAGCTGCTCGGCTTTGGCCAGGGCCTCGCGCGCTTTGGACTGACCGGCCAGTTTGTAAATGTCGATCAGACG
>JBKJKI010000093.1:0-29905 GCA_046597475.1 Polaromonas sp.
ACCGCGGCGGCCAACGCCGAGGGCGTGGCGCCGGCTGTGATCGGTCGGCGCATTGACGCGCTGGAGCAGCGGCTTGGCGTCAAGCTGCTGGTGCGCACCACCCGGCGCATCACGCTGACGCACGAGGGCAGCGCATTCCTTGAAGACTGCCAGCGCCTGCTGGCCGACCTGGCCAATGCCGAAGCCAGCGTGTCGGCCGGCGGCGTCAAGGCCAGCGGCCACCTGCGCATCACCGCGCCGGCCGGTTTTGGCCGGCGCCATGTGGCGCCCCTGGTGGCGCGGTTTCGCGAACAACATGCCGACGTGACGATCACGCTGAATCTGAGCGACCGCGTGATTGACCTGGCTGGCGAAGGCTTTGACTGCGCCGTGCGCGTCGGCGACCTGCCCGACTCGTCGCTGGTCAGCGTGCGCATGGCCGACAACCGGCGCCTGTGCGTCGCCACGCCGCGTTACCTCCAGCTGCACGGCACGCCGCAGCACCCTGGCGATCTGGCCAGGTTTGACTGCCTGACCCTGTCCAGCGAGGCCTCGCAAACGCGCGGCTGGGCGTTTCGCGTTCCGCGCAACGCCAAATGGCGGCAACAAGAAGGCGTCCTTGCGGACGCAGCGACGGACGACGACTGGGAGGTGATTCACCTCAAGCCCGGCGGCCCGCTCGACTGCTCGGACGGTCAGGTGCTGCATGACTGGTGCCTGGGCGGCTACGGCATTGCCTGGCGCAGCACCTGGGAGGTCGAGACGGAGATTGCGGCGGGGCGGCTGGTGGCCGTGCTGGAGGAGTTTGCCGCGCCGCCCAACGGCATTTATGCGCTGTTTCCGCAGCGCAAGCATTTGCCGCTGCGGGTGCGGCTCTGGATCGATTTTCTGAAACACCACTACAGCCAGGCCGAATTCTGGCGTGGACCATGAAGCGCCTGACGATCTGCGCCGACGATTTTGCCGCCAGCCAGGACATCTCCCAAGGCATTGCCAGTCTGGCTGGTCTGGGCCGTATCAGCGCCACCAGCGTGATGGCGCTGTCGCCGCGCTGGGCCGCCGATGCGGCGCTGCTGCGGGATGTGCGCGGGCGCATCGACGTCGGGCTGCACCTGGACTGGACCAGCGAGTTTGCGCGCGCCGCCGGCCACGGCGTGTCACTCAGGGGCGCGATGCTCAGGGCCGTGCTGGGCGGCTTTGACCAGGCTGCGGCGCGCACGGTGATAGCGCGCCAGCTCGACGCCTTCGAGGCGGCGTGGCAAGGCCCGCCCGACCATATCGACGGGCACCAGCATGTGCAGCAGTTCGCCGGCATCCGCCAGGCGCTGGTGACCGTGGTGCAGGAGCGTTACGCTATTAATAAAAGAGCATACTTTCGCCTTTCCACGCCGGCGGCGCTTGACAAAGGCCTGAAAGCGAGAATTATTTCCAGCCTCGGTGCCGCCGCGCTGGCAGAGCTGGCGGGCAGCGTGGGAATTGCCTGCGCGCCGGCCCTGTCGGGCATTTATGACTTCAGCGGCGGCGGGCAGCGCTATGCCGGCCTGATGGACCGCTGGCTGCACGACGCGCCCGCAGGCGCCATCATCATGTGCCATCCCGCAGTGAGGGCCGAGCCGGCTGACGAGCTGGGCGAGGCCCGGGCCTGGGAGTACGACTACCTGGCCAGCGACGCTTTCCCGCAGGCCCTGGCGCGTGCGGCCGTCACCCTGGAGCGGGGATCGCGGCTGGACCCTGACGCATGACTGAACAGCGCAAATCCCGGCTTTCCCTGGCCGTCCTCTTTTTGCTTCTGCTGGTGCTGGCGGCGCTGCGGCCACTGGCGGTTCCCGACGAGGGGCGCTATGGCGAGATCGGCCGCTGGATGCTGCAAAGCGGCGACTGGCTCACGCCGCGCCTGAACGGCATCCCGTTTTTCCACAAACCGCCCTATCTGTACTGGCTGGAGGCGGCTTCGCTGGCTGTCTTTGGCGTCCATGCCTGGGCGCTGCGCCTGGTTCCGGCGCTGCATGCGGGCCTGATGCTGCTGGCGCTGTACGCCGGCGCGCGGCACTTTGCGGGCGAAGCCGTCGCCCGCCGCGCCGTCTGGATGCTGGGCAGCAGCCTGGCCTTTTTGCTCGGCGGCCAGTATGTGAACCACGACATGCTGGTGGCCGCCTGGATAGGCGTGGCGATCTGGTGCTTTGCGCTGGCCTTCCTGCACGGCCCCACGCCGCAGCCAGCCCTGGCGCGCTGGGGCTTCGTGGCCTGTGCGCTGGGCGTGCTGTCCAAGGGGCTGATGGGCCTGGCGCTGCCGGGGCTGGTGCTGCTGCTCTGGCTGCTCTGGACGCGGCAGCTTGACAAGGTATTGCGGCTGCCTTGGGTTTCAGGCCTGGCGCTGTTTGGCGCGATTGCGCTGCCTTGGTTCTGGCTGGCCGAACGGCGCTTTCCGGGTATGCTGGACTACCTGGTGGGCACGCAGCAGGTGGGCCGCTTCAGCGCCACAAGCTTTAACAATGGCCAGCCCTGGTGGTTTTACGGGCTGTGCCTGCTGGTACTGCTGTTTCCGTGGGCATTTTTTGCACTCAATCAGGCTCTGGCCCAAGTGTGGCGGCCGCATGTAGCTAGTAATTCAATAGCAAGGGCCGGCCTGGCGCTGTGCTGGATCTGGCTGCTGGCGATCATCGGCTTTTTTTCCATCCCCAGCTCGAAAATCATTGGCTACGCGCTGCCGGTCATGCCGCCGCTGGCGCTGCTGGCGGCGCTGGGCTGGGACGATGCCATGGCCCGCCTCAAGCTCGCCGCGCGCACGCAGGGCCGATTGTTTGCCGGTCTGTGCGTGCTTGGCCTGGGCATTGCCGTGGCGGCCAACCTGGCGGCCACGGACTACACGCGCAAATACGGCGCGCAGGATGTGGCGCAGGCACTCAAGGCGGCGGGAGCCCAGCCTTCGGACCCGGCCTACATGCTGGGCGACTATGCCTACGACCTGCCGTTTTACCGCCAGGCGGGCCAGCCCATGGTGATCCTCCTCGACTGGTCCGTGCTGCGCCGGCTGGATGGCGATGACTGGCAGCACGAGTTGCTGGACGGCGCCGTCTTTGACGCGCAGGCCGCGCGCGTGCTGCAAATGCCCGAAGCGCTGGCGCAGGCCCGTCAACAAGCCGGGGCATGGCTGATCGCCCGCACCGAGGTCGCTCCCCCTGGTTTTACCCGCGTGTTCCGGGGCCGCGCCTGGTCGCTGTACCGGCCGCTGGCCGCTGCGGGCCCGGCGCTTGAGTCAGCGCCTGAATCAGCGCTTGAAGGCCCAAAACCGGCTGAGTAAAAAGGTTTGCGCTGAGGCCAGGGTGAGCGCGACAAACAGGGCCGCCAGCGCGGGCCAGCCGGCCACGCGCAGCAGCAGCACGAACACGCCCTCATTGCAGGCAAAGCCCGCCAGCGCCGTCACCACAAAGCGCTGCAGGCTTTGCGCCACCGTGGTGCCGGCATCGCTGAAACTGAGCAGCCGGTGGCCGCCAAAGCTGACAAAAAAAGCCACGCCAAAGCCGGCGGCATTGGCCAGCTCGGGCCACAGGCGGTGCTGCGTCAGCGCGAAGACGCCCATGTGCGTCAGGGCGGCCGCGCTGCCAACGGCCAGGAACCAGAAGCCGCTTTTGAGCGGGGCACTCACTGGGTAAGCTCCATGCTCCGCATTGCGGTGCGCGCTTGCTTGGGGCGGCCCGGCGCTGCGCTCATGGGCCGCGCGGGCCGGCGCCGTCTGGTGCGCCGGGCAAGCCCTGGCCGCTGCGCGCGGCCACGATGAAGTTGGGCCGCCGCTTCACCTCGTCGTAAATGCGCCCCACGTACTCGGCCAGTATGCCCATGCCCAGCAGCTGGATGCCGCTCAAAAGCATCATTCCCACCACCAGCGTGGCATAGCCGGGCACCGAGACGCCCCAGATGAAATACTCCAGAACGACCCAGCCGCCATAGCCCAGCGCCGCCGTCGCGAGCAGCAGCCCCACCCAGGTCAGCAGCCGAAGCGGCGCGGTTGAAAACGCCACCATGCCCGTCAGCGCCAGCGCGAACGATCCGCCCAGGCCAAACTTGCTCAGTCCGTCGGCGCGCGGCAAGGGCTCGTAGTCAATGGCCGTGCTGTTAAAGCCTACCCATGCATACAGGCCCTTCATGAAGCGGTGGCGTTCGGGCATGGCCTTGAGGGCGTTCACCACCGGGCGGTCCATCAGCCGGAAGTCGCCCGCGTTGGCCGGAATCTCGATGTGGTTGCCCCAGTTGATGAGCTGGTAAAACAGCCCGATCAGGCCCGCCTGCAGGGCCGACTGGTCCTCCCGGGTCTTGCGCACGGCATACACCACATCCGCCCCCTGCTTCCATTTTGAGAGCATCTCGGGAAGCAAGGCCGCGGGGTGCTGGCCGTCGGCATCCATCAATATGACGACATCGCCGGACGCGGCCTCCAGCCCGGCGGTCAGCGCGGACTCCTTGCCAAAGTTGCGCGACAGCCTGATGGACAGCACTTGCGCATGGGCCGCGCACAGGCCCTGCATGACGCTGGCGCTGTCGTCCTGGCTGCCATCATCGACCACGATCAACTCGACCCGGGGCGACAAGTTCAGCAGCGCGGCCAGCGTTGGCGGCACCACCAGGACCAGGTTGGCCGCCTCGTTAAAGGCGGGCATGACGCACGAGATGGAGGGATGGAGGCTGCTGCGGGAACTCATGCCCGCATCATGCCCGCAAGTGGCCCCGGGTGATGCGCGTGCCGGAAGAAAATCAGTCCCCGCCCCGCAAGCCAAGCAGCAGCCACAGGGCGGTGCCCCACATCATGAGCGCCACTAGTCCGTCAAGCGAGCGCCAGACCCGCGGCGAGTTCAGGCGGCCGCCCAGGCTCCACATCGCCAGCCCGAGTGCGCCAAACCACAGCAGCGAACCGGTGGCCGCGCCCAGGCCGAACACGGCGTTGTCCGGCTGCGCATAGGCCAGTGAGGCCGAACCCATCAGGACCGCCGTGTCCAGCCAGGCGTGCGGGTTGAGCCAGGACAGCGCCAGCGCCATGCCCATGGCTTGGCGGCGCGACATGCCCTGGTCCGCCTGCGGGGCCGCGTCCGGAGCGGCTGCCGCCGGACGCAAGAAGCGCCGCAGCGCCTGGCCGCCATACAGCATCAGCATCAGCGCGCCCGCGCCCGTCATGGCGCCCAGCAGCTTGTCGGACAGCCCGCCCAGCCGTGCCAGACCGGCCACGCCGACGGCGATCAGTGCGATGTCGGTGGCCACGCACACGGCAATGGTGAGCCACAGGTGCTGGCGCAGCAGCCCCATGCGCATCACATGGGCGTTCTGCGGCCCGATGGCCATGATGAGTGACAGGCTTAAAACGAGGCCGGAGAAGAAGGCCGGGGCGGTGATGAGGAGCATGTTTGGAGGAGGGCTGTGCGGGAAGGAGGGTGGCGGGTGGGTTCAGGCACTGCCAGTGTCGCGACAAACGGAAAATATTTAAATGCAATTAACTAAAATTAAGTTTGATCAATAAAAATTAAAGAAACCACATGCTTGATGCCCGCCAGCTCGACGCGCTTGCCGCTGTCATCGAACACGGCAGCTTTGGCGCGGCCGCCAGGGCGCTCAGCCTGACGCTGGCGGCGGTGTCGCTGCGCATCAAGTCACTGGAGGCGGCGCTGGGCCAGCGGCTGCTGGTGCGCGGCAAGCTGCTGCGTGCCACGCCGGCCGGCCAGGCCCTGCTCGGCCATGTCAGGCAGCTGCGGCTCATGGAGGCCGACCTGCTGGCCGGCTTGCCGGGCGGCGCGGGAAGTGTGGATGGCGCGGGCAAGGCCGCGCGCATGCAGAGCCTGAGCGTGGCGGTCAATGCCGACTCGCTGTCGGGCTGGTTCCTGCCGGGCGTGGCGGCCGCCGTGCAGCAGCACCGATTGCTGCTCGACATCGTGGTGGACGACCAGGACCACACCCACGACGCACTCAAAAGCGGCGATGTCGCCGGCTGCGTCACCACGCTGGCCGATGCCATGCGCGGCTGCGTGGCCGAGCCGCTGGGGCTGATGCGCTACCGCTGCATGGCCGCGCCGGCGTTGATTGCAGAGTGGGGCGGCGCGGCGGATGCGGGCGGCATGGCGCTGGCGCAGCGCCTGCTGGCCAGCCCGGCCGTCATCTTCAACCGCAAGGACGCGCTGCAGGACGCCTATCTGGCGCAGCATTTCAAGCTGAGCGATGCCCTTTATCCGCGCCACTTCGTGCCGGCGGTCGATGGCTTTGAGCTGGCCCTGGAGCTCGGCATGGGCTGGGGCATGGTGCCCGACCTGCTGCTGGCGGCACGCACGCCCCGCCAGGCGCTGCAAGAGGTGTGGTCAGGCCACCCGGTGGACGTGATGCTGTACTGGCAGCACTGGGCGCGTGAGCCGCTGGCCGCCCAGCGCCTGACCCAGGTGGTCAAGCAGGCGGCGCGGGAGCGGCTGCTGCAGGCCTGAGAGCGGCCTGGCGCTGAAAAAAGTGCCAAACAGCCGTCAAACCAAATTGATACGGACATAGTTTGCTATCAAATTTATAGTTACACCGGCGCGCTGGTCTGGCCGCAAACGACAACAGCCTGCAGGGGGCTGCAGGCTGTTGGCGGGAAGGGACGGGGGTTACTTGCTCAGGCACTCTTTCATGAAGGCCTTGCGTTCGTCGCCTTTTTTGCCCTTGGCGTCAACGTTGCAGGTTTTCATCTTGCTTTGCTGGGTAACGGGAGTAGCGGGAGCGGCCTCGCTTTTCGCGCTCAGGCACTCTTTCATGAAGGCCTTGCGCTCATCGCCCTTCTTGCCGGTGGCGTCCTTGTTGCAGCTGGCCATCTTGCTCTGCTGGGCGGTTTTTGCCGGCGCGTCGGCAGCCTGGGCGGCGGACAGGCCCATGGAGAGGGCGAAGGCGACGGCGGTCAGGGACAACAGCTTTTTCATGGTGGCTCCAATCAGTGGGGAGTGGGAAATCGGGATTGAATTCCGGCTGGAATTCCAACACATAACGTGGGGCCGGGCAAATCCGATGACCGCCGCCGCCCCGGGCGCACGGCCTGCCGGTGGCCAGGCCGTAAAATCCGGCCATGCTCTCGATTAAAAAAGACCTGCTCGCGGCCCTGGCTGGCGCGCTTGAACAACTCTCTGCCGGCGCCGGCGAAAAGGCCGCGTTTGAATCGCCCAAGGTGGCCGCCCACGGTGATTTCGCCTGCACCGCCGCCATGCAGCTGGCCAAGCCGCTCAAGCAAAACCCGCGCCAGACGGCCGAAGCGCTGCGCGCCCTGCTCTTGCCGTCGCCGGCCTTCGAGCGCTGGGTCGAGGCAATTGAAATTGCCGGCCCGGGCTTCATCAACATCCGCCTGAAACCCGCCGCCAAGCAGGAAACCGTGCGGGAGGTCTTGCAGGCAGGCAGCGCGTATGGCGTGCAGGCCGCCAACAGCGAACGGAAAATGATCGTCGAGTTCGTCTCGGCCAACCCGACCGGCCCGCTGCATGTGGGCCACGGCCGCCAGGCGGCGCTGGGCGACGCGATCTGCAACCTCCATGCCACGCAGGGCGCGCAGGTCTGGCGCGAGTTTTATTACAACGACGCCGGCGTGCAGATCCAGACCCTGGCCAACAGCACGCAGGCGCGCGCCAAAGGCCTGAAACCGGGCGACGCCAGCTGGCCGGAGCCGGCCTACAACGGCGACTACATAGCCGACATTGCCGCCGACTTCCTGGCCGGCAAGACCGTCAGGTCCGACGACCGCGAATTCACTGCCTCGGGCGACGTGGACGACATCGACTCGATCCGCCAGTTTGCCGTGGCCTATCTGCGCCACGAGCAGGATCTGGACCTGAAGGCCTTCTCCGTCAAATTTGACAACTATTACCTTGAATCGAGCCTGTACAGCTCGGGCCGTGTCGAGCTCGCGGTGGGCAGCCTGAAAGACGCCGGCAAGACCTATGAGTTGGACGGCGCGCTCTGGCTCAAGTCCACCGACTACGGCGACGACAAAGACCGCGTCATGAAAAAGAGCGACGGCAGCTTCACCTATTTCGTTCCCGACGTGGCCTACCACCTGGCCAAGTGGGAGCGCGGCTACACCAAGGCCATCAACATCCAGGGCATGGACCACCATGGCACGATTGCCCGCGTGCGCGCCGGGCTGCAGGCGGCGGGCGCCGGCATTCCCCAGGGCTACCCCGACTACGTGCTGCACACCATGGTGCGCGTGGTGCGCAACGGCGAGGAAGTCAAGATTTCCAAGCGCGCCGGCAGCTATGTCACGCTGCGCGACCTGATCGAGTGGACCAGCGCCGACGCCGTGCGCTTCTTTTTGCTCAGCCGCAAGCCCGACACCGAATACATCTTCGACATCGACCTGGCCTTGGCCAAGAACAATGAAAACCCGGTCTATTACGTGCAGTACGCGCACGCCCGCATCTGCTCCATCCTGACGGCCTGGGGCGGCGATGAAAGCCGGCTCAAGGAGGTAGACCTGTCGCCGCTGACCAGCCCGCAGGCGCAGGCGCTGATGCTGCTGCTGGGCAAATACCCCGACATGCTCAGCCACGCGGCCGCCGGTTTTGCCCCGCATGACGTGGCGTTTTACCTGCGCGAGCTGGCCGCCTGCTACCACAGCTATTACGATGCAGAGCGCATCCTGGTCGAGGATGAGGCGCTCAAGCTGGCGCGACTGGCGCTGGTCGCGGCGACGGCCCAGGTGTTGCACAATGGCCTCGCCGTGCTGGGCGTCAGCGCCCCGCGCAAGATGTAAAGTGGCAGAAGGCCCTTACAGGGTCACACTCCGGATTAATGCAAGTCATTGGGCAAGGTATGAACAAACAACGAGGCGGGACCCTTCTGGGCTTGATTATTGGCGCGCTGATCGGGCTGGGCGCCGCGCTGGCCGTGGCGGTCTACATCACCAAGGTGCCTGTGCCCTTCATGAACAAGACGCAGTCGCGCAACCCGGACAGCGATGCCGCCGAAGCCAGGAAGAACAAGGACTGGAACCCCAACGCCCCGCTGGCCGGGAAAAACCCCGCCAAGGCCCCCTCGGCGTCCGGTGAAGTGAGCGCGGAGCCGGATTCGACCGCGCCAGGGCCGCTCATTGTTCCCGACCCGGTGATCGTCAAGCCCGCCAGATCGGCCGCCTCGACAACCGTGCCGGCGCCGGCGACCGCCGTTGTCAAGCCCGCCAGGCCGGCGCCGTCGGCCGACCCGCTGGGCGACCTCGCCAAGGCCAGGTCAGAGTCATCGGGAGCCGACCCTTTCAACTACTTCATCCAGGCGGGCGCTTTTCGCACGCCCGAGGACGCCGAGCAACAGCGTGCCAGGCTGCTGCTGCTGGGCATGCAGGCCAGGGTCAGCGAGCGTGAGCAGGCCGGCCGCACCGTCTACCGCGTCCGTATCGGTCCGTTTGACAAGAAAGACGAAGCCGACAAGATCAAGGAGCGGCTCGACAACAATTCGATAGAAACCGCGCTTGTGAGGGTGCAGCGTTAAGGTACTGAACTTATTCGCGGCGCTGCATCAAACCTTCTGCAGGACAGCGCTGCTCCAAGTTCCGCTGAATCTCGCCCCTGTCCGGGCTGCCAGCCGATTCCCGCCAATCCCCAGGAGAAAAATTAAATGCAACGACGTGAATTTTCGCTTTCAGCCGCTTCGGTGGCCGCCGCCGCCACCTTGGGCGTGACTGCCGTGCCCGGCGTGGCGCTGGCCCAGGCCCAGGCCTACCGCAGCGGTTCGGACTACCTGACCCTGGACAAGCCCGCGCCGACCGAGGCGCCCGCCGGGCAAGTCGAAGTCGTGGAATTCTTCTGGTACAACTGCCCGCACTGCAATGCTTTCGAGCCGCAGTTTGAGGCCTGGGCCAAAAAGCAGCCCAAGGACGTGTCCGTCAGGCGCGCGCCGGTGGCCTTCCGGGCAGATTTCGAGCCGCAGCAGCGCCTGTACTTTGTGCTTGAAGGCCTGGGCAAGATTGAAGAGCTGCATGGCAAGGTGTTCAAAGCCATTCACGTCGAAAAACAGACCCTCAACACGGCCGAGCAGATTGCCGCGTGGGCTGAAAAACAGGGAATTCCCAAGGCCAAATTCCTTGAGATGTACAACTCGTTTTCAGTGGCCACCAAGGCGCGCAAGTCCACGCAGCTGCAAGATGCCTATGCCGTTGACGGCGTGCCCGCGCTGGGCATCAATGGCCGCTATTTCACCTCAGGCACGCAGGCCAAGACGCTCGAACGCTCGCTGCAGGTCACCGACTACCTGATTGCGCAGTCCCGCCAGGCCATGGGCGCCGCAGCCAAATCCGCGAAGGCCAAGTAAGCAGGCCAGCCCGCGGCCCGGGCGGAAGGCGCCAGTCCCCAGCCGAGGTAAAACCCGCCGCAGCCGGCGGATTTTCCATGCGGCGCAATGTCTGCCCGGAGGGTTCCCTGAGCCGGGATGGCTACAATCGACCCACTTACCCAGCAGCAAGATTCGTGCCTTATGAAACGTTCCTTTTTCTCCCTCGTCCTGATCGCCGCCCTGGCGCAGGGGGCCGCGCTTCCGGCCGCGGCTGAAAAAGCCGATCGCGACAAGCCCATGAACGCCGAGGCCGATGCCCTGCGCTACGACGACCTGAAGCAAAGCAGCGTTTTTACCGGCAATGTGGTCATTACCAAGGGCAGCACCATCATTCGGGGTCAGCAGGTCGATGTCAGCCAGGACCCCGAGGGTTACCAGCAGGCCGTTGCCATTGCGGCGCCCGGCAAGCTGGCCTATTACCGCAAGAAGCGCGACAACGTGGACGAGTACATCGAAGGCGAGGGCGAGCGCATCGAATACGACAGCCGCGCCGACACTGTCAAGTTCATCAGGACTGCGGTGGTGCGCCGCTACAAGGGCGCGACGCTGGCCGATGAAACGACGGGCGCGCTGATTGTGTACGACAACAACACCGATGTGTTCAGCGTTGATGGCGGCGCGCAAAACCGCACCGCCGCCAACCCCAGCGGGCGGGTGCGTGCCATGCTGTCGCCGCGCGTTGAGCAGCCCCCGCCTGGCAGCGCGCCTGCGGCGGTCGTCGGGCCTCCCGCCAAGCTGCGTCCCAGCACCACGCTGGGCAATGAAGCCCTGCAGAAAGCGCCCTGAGCCGATGCGTCGCGTGACCGATAGCGTGGCCGCGGGTTCGGCTGTGGAGGCAACGCCCAGCCGCCTGGTGGCGCAGGGGCTGCAAAAATCCTATGGCAGCCGCATGGTGGTGCAGGATGTGTCGCTGTCGGTGCAAAAAGGCGAGGTGGTCGGGCTGTTGGGCCCCAATGGCGCCGGAAAAACCACCTCTTTTTACATGATCGTCGGCCTGGTGCGGGCCGATGCGGGTGAAATCTCCATTGATGGCCGGACTGTCGAGCACATGCCGATTCACTTGCGTGCCCGCCTGGGCCTGAGTTATCTGCCGCAAGAGGCCTCGATTTTTCGCAAGCTGAACGTCGAGGAGAACGTGCGCGCCGTGCTGGAGTTGCAGCGTGACGGGGCCGGCAAGCCCCTGGCCCGCGCCGAGATCGAGTCGCGGCTCGATGCGCTGCTGAAGGATTTGCGCGTCGACCACCTGCGTGATTCGCCGGCGCCCGCGCTGTCGGGCGGCGAGCGCCGCCGCGTCGAGATCGCGCGGGCACTGGCCACGCAGCCGCGCTTCATCCTGCTTGACGAGCCGTTTGCCGGCATTGACCCGATCGCCGTGATCGAAATCCAGCGCATCATCGGCTTCCTGAAGTCGCGCGGCATTGGCGTGCTTATCACCGACCACAACGTGCGCGAGACACTGGGCATTTGCGACCATGCCTACATCATCAACGACGGCCATGTGCTGGCCAACGGCACGCCGTCCGAGATTGTCGACAATGCGGATGTCCGCCGGGTCTACCTTGGCGAACATTTCAGAATGTAATGACTCCCCCCCGTCGTTGGCTCACTGCGTGTAGCCCCTTCCCCCCTCAAGGGGGCGGCGCCTGCGCCCCGGCAAAGCCGTGGATGAGGCCCCCACGGGCGTTCACTTCGTGTAACTCCCTGCCCTCCGAGTGGGCCGTCGTCTGCGGCCCGGCAAAGCCGGTTCCGCGCCTGGCTTGGGGTGACTTACCCCGAATGGCAGAAACGCGATGAAACAGGGACTTTCGCTCCGCGTCTCGCAGCATCTGGCGCTGACGCCGCAGCTGCAGCAGTCGATTCGCCTGCTGCAGCTCTCCACGCTTGAGCTGAGCCAGGAAGTCGAGCAGATGCTGGATGAAAACCCGTTTCTCGAAGTGGCCGACGACAGTGCGCCGCGCGAGGAATTTGGCCTGGAGCAGATCGATACGCCGGTCAGTCAGGACAACCAGGAGTTCGAGTCTGCTATCAATTCAATAGCGAACAGCACCGATAGTTCTGGGACTACGGGCCAAAATGATGCTGAAAACAGCGTCGAGTCAAGTTCCGAGGCAAAGCTGGAGGAAAGCTGGGAGGGCGACGGCACGGTCGAATCCTCACCCGACGACAGCGAGTGGGGCGGCGACGCGCCGGCGCGCAAGAACAACCTGGACGACAGCGACGCCGAAGCGTCCGACCTGACCGGCGCGCACGAGTCGCTGCAAGACCATCTGCACCGCCAGTCGCTCGGTCTTCGCCTGTCAGAGGTCGACCGCGCGGCTCTCCACTTCCTGATCGAGTCGCTGAACGATGACGGCTACCTCGAGGACAGCCTGGCGTCGCTGGCGGCCGGGCTGGCCGGTGATGACCTGGAGCAGGCCGAGGATCTGGCGCAGCGGTTTTCGGTCGTCCTCAGCCTGCTGCATCACATGGATCCGGCCGGCGTGGGCGCGCGCGACCTGGCCGAGTGCCTGGGCCTGCAGCTGCTCGACTGCCGGGACTGCGTTGAAACCCGCGCCGCCATCGCCATGTGCCGCCAGCCCATGGAACTGCTGGCCAGGCGCGACGTCAAGCGCCTGTCCTATCTGTGCGGTTTCCCCGAGGACGTCATCAAGCAGGCGATTGCCGTGATTGCCCGCCTCGACCCGAAGCCGGGCCGGCGTTTTGCCAATGTGGAGCGCAACCTGGTGGTGCCCGATGTCATCGTCGTCAAGTCCGGCCGTGGCTTCAAGGTCTCGCTCAACAGCGAGGTCATGCCCCGGCTGCGCGTGCACGACATTTACGCCAATGCGCTCAAGCAGCATGGCGGCAAGGGCGGGAGCCAGGGCGGGGCGGCGCTGCAGCAGCGGCTGCAGGAGGCGCGCTGGTTCATCAAGAACATCCAGCAGCGTTTTGACACCATCTTGCGCGTCAGCAGCGCCATCGTGGAGCGGCAGAAAAACTTCTTCACCCACGGCGAGCTCGCCATGCGGCCGCTGGTGCTGCGCGAGATTGCCGACGAGCTCGGCCTGCACGAGTCCACCATTTCGCGAGTCACCACGGCCAAGTACATGAGCACGCCCTTTGGCACCTTTGAGCTGAAATACTTCTTTGGTTCGGCGCTGGGCACCGAGACCGGCGGCAATGCCTCCAGCACGGCGGTGCGCGCGCTGATCAAGCAGTTTGTCTCGTCCGAAAACCCGAAAAAGCCGCTCAGCGACAACCAGATATCCGAAATGCTCAAGGAGCAGGGCATTGAATGCGCCCGCCGCACGGTGGCCAAATACCGCGAGGCGCTGCGCATAGCGCCCACCAACCTGCGCAAAGCACTCTGACCCGCCCGCGCCGTGCGCCGCCGGGCATCACGCAACAGTAAAGCCATCATGAACCAACTTCAATTATTTTTGCCTTGCGCCGCCGGCGTCGAAACCCTGCTGGCCGCCGAGGTGCAGCGCATCACCGGCATCCAGGGTAAGGCCTGGCGCGCCGGCGTTCAGCTGCAGGGCTCGTGGCGCGAAGCCATGCAGCTCAACCTGCACAGCCGCCTGGCCCAGCGCGTGCTGATCGAGCTGCAGCACAGCCCCTACCGCAGCGAGCAGGACCTGTACAACGCGGCGGCCAGCGTGGCCTGGGAAGTCTGGTTCACGCCGAAGCAGACCTTCAAGGTCGAGATCACCGCCCAGCACAGTCCATTGACCAGCCTGAATTTTGCTGCGCTCAAGATCAAGGACGGGATCGCCGACCGCTTCCGCCACAAGTTCGATGACGTGCGGCCCAGCGTCGATACCCGCTGGCCCGATGTGCGCGTCTACGTTCACCTGACGACGGACACGGTCACCGTCTACATCGACACCTCGGGCGAGCCGCTGTTCAAGCGCGGCTGGCGCGAGGACAAGGGCGACGCGCCGCTCAAGGAAACGCTGGCCGCCGCCATGATTGCCGCCAGCGGCTGGGACCAGCTGGCCAGGCAGGGCGTGCCGCTTTACGACCCCTGCTGCGGCTCGGGCACCATCGTCATCGAGGCGGCGCAAATCGCCTGCAACATCGCCCCCGGCATCAACCGCAAGTTTGCCTTCCAGAAGTATCTGCCCTTCCAGGCCCATGTCTGGGAAGGATTGCTCGACCAGGCCGAGGCCGCCATCACCGAGCCGACGGCGCCGGTGTTTGGCAGCGATGTGTCCTTCCGCATGGTCGACTTTGCCGAGCGCAATGCCGAGCGTGCCGGCGTCGCCAACGCCGTGCAGCTGCGCGGCGGCGACGCGCTGCAGCGCATGCCGCCCGCGCCCAGCGGCGTCATGCTGGTGAATCCGCCTTATGGCGAGCGCATCGACGTGGCGGGCGTGGCCGGCATCACCGGCCTTCAGGGGCGCAATCAACGTGACCAGCGGCGTCAGCAGGTCGACGACTTCGGCCAGCCAATCCACCATGACACGCGTGAAGAGCCCGTCTTCGACGCGCCGCGCGACCGCTCGGCCAACCCCGGCCGCGAGCAGGCGCAAAACGCCTGGGGCGAGGAAGCCGCCGACTTCTTCCCGCAACTCGCCGCGCACTGGAAGAAAAACTACGCCGGCTGGACGGCCCATGTGCTGACGCCCGATTTGAAGCTGCCGGGCAAGATGCGCCTGAAGGAGTCGCGCCGCGTGCCGATGTGGAACGGCCCGATCGAGTGCCGATTGTTCCGCTTTGACATGGTGGCCGGATCGGCGCGCGGCAAGCCGGCCGAGCGACCGGCCGATGCGCCGCCCGCCGGATCGTGACGCCGATAATCAGGCCGGACGGGGCCGTCCGGCCCATCGTGCTGGACACCAACATCGTGCTGGACGTCTTCGTTTTCAACGATGTCGCCGCAAAACCCGTCAAAAATGCGCTCGAAGCCGGCGAACTCGACTGGCTGGCCACGCAGGCCATGCGCGACGAGCTGGCGCGCGTGCTCGGCTACCCGCAAATCGTTCCGCGCCTGGCGTTTTACGCGCTCAGCGCGCGCGACGTGCTGGCCGCCTTTGACCGCCATGTCCGCCTGACGGACCCGGCGCCGAAGGCCAGCATGACCTGCAGCGATGCCGATGACCAGAAGTTCATTGATCTGGCCGTCAGCCATCAAGCCCTGCTGCTGAGCAAGGACCGGCATGTGCTTTCAATGTCAAAAAGGCTGTTGGCCCATGGAGTACGGGCGCGGGCAGCTATGTAATCAATAGCATCCGGCTACCAGAGAACATTTGTCTTGAAGGCGCCAAAGGCCGCATCACAGCTCACGAGCATGGCTTTTTCAATCTCGCTTTGGGCTGCCAGCATCCGGTCGAAGGGGTCGCGGTGTTCCTGGGGATAGCTGCCCGCCAGGAGGCTGTGCTGCCAGATGATGGGGAGATGCTCAAAGCCATCGGCTTCAATCAATGCCTGGAACTGCTTGAGGGCCGCCTCCGCGATGGCGAGCTTGCCGAGCCTGAACTTGGTGGAAATTTCCCACACGCTGGCCGCACTGACCAGAACCGTGTTGCCTTCGTCGGCAATCGCTTCACGCGCGGCGCCTGAGAGCTGCTTGTCGTCTGTCCACCACCGAAGCAGGGCATGCGTGTCCAAAAGCAATTTCACCGGGATTCCCAGCCAGCCAGTTCGGCCTCCGGCAAAGGCTCGAAAAATGCGTCCTCCACCGGTCCCAGCCCTGCAAGCCGTCCGGGCTGGCGCTGGCTCACGACCGGCGCCAGCGGCATGAGCCGCGCGTAGGGCTTGCCCGCCTTGGCCAGGATGATTTCCTGTCCCGTGTGCGCCTTTTCCAGCAATTTGGAAAAGTGGGTCTTGGCTTCGTGAACGTTGACGATGAGTTGAGCGGCCATGGTGGATTTTGATGGTGACTAAGCGGGTGGACTAAGTTTAAGCCAAGGATGTGGGAAACAATAACTTCCCGTCGTTCCCGTCATTCCCGTCATACCCGCGTAGGCGGGTATCCAGTGCGGTGATTCCATGAGCCCTGCTGCTGAGCAAGGACCAGCATCTGCTTTCAATGAAAAAAAGGCTGTCGGCCCACGGCGTACGGGCACAGTCTGCTATCTAATTGATAGTCAAACGGCGCGCCGCCGGCCGCTCAGACAAACCACTGCTTCACGTCAACGCTGGAGCGCCGGCCGACGGCGGCTGCGTGCGCCAGCAGCCACTGCGCGGCACGCTGCTGGCCCTGCTCGCGCAGCAGCGTCAGAAACGGGCCGTGCGCCAGCAGCTTGGTCTCTGGCCGTTCCAGGCTGGGCAGCTGGCTGGAGTCAATCATGTGAAACCGCGCCTTTTGCAGTCGCCGCTCCATTCGCCCCCAGGTCAGAAATGTCGGGCTCGAATAGTCAATGGCGAGCGCAAACATCCGCATCTCGCGCATGAAGTGGGCGCTGAAGGCCAGCTCGACGATGCGCGACTCGATCTCCTCCACCGTCTGCGGCGTGTTTTCACGCTTGAGCGGGCTGAGCAGCACCAGCAGCACGTCGTGCGCCTCGCAGTCATAAAACAGCGGAAACACCGCCGGATTGGCCGCGTAGCCGCCGTCCCAGTAAGGCTCGCCGTCAATTTCCACCGCGTGATGGATCTTGGGCAGGCAGGCCGAGGCCAGCAGCACGTCCACGCTGAGCTCGGTCTCGCGAAATATCCGCAGCTTGCCGGTATTGGCCTGCGTGGTGCCGACAAACAGCTTGAAGGGGCTGCGCAGGCGCAGCTGCTCGAAATCGATCTGGCGCTTGAGCAGCTCGCGCAGCGGGTTGAGGTCTAGCGGGTTGAGCTGCGCCGGCGAGAAATGGCCGGCCAGGTTCGCCAGCCACTTGCTGGCGGGCGACAGGCTGATCGCGTCGCCCTCACCCTGGATCATCGCTCCCCAGGGCATCTGCCTGGCGACCTCAGTCCAGAAATCCGCCAGGCTCTGGCGCGCGCCCTCGCGTCCGCCCTTCATCCAGCCGTCGGCCAGCACCACCGCGTTCATGGCGCCGGCGCTGCTGCCGCTCAGGCCCTCGAACTCCAGACCCTGGTTTTCGAGCAGCGCGTCCAGCACGCCCCAGGTGAAGGCTCCGTGCGCGCCGCCGCCCTGCAGGGCCAGGTTGAGCCGCTCTGGCTGGCGGCGGGCCAGGCGCCGGATCCGTGCCAGGGCTGACTTGGCCTGAAAGCCGGGACGGCTGGTGTGGGCAGGGTGCTCGGTCATGGGAACTCCTTCACAGCGCATTCCGGGCCGAGCCCCTCCTGCCTGTGTCGTTCAGTATAGGGTTTTCCCTTAAATCGCATGGCCGGCGTGGCGCGACAGATACACTTGTCCACCCTAAACAAGAGCCTCGCGTGAGGCTCAGGATGCGACTTTTATGACGACCCCAAACCCCGACCCGATGATGACCACCGACACCCCCTGGATGGAGCTTGAAGCTTTTGACGAGCTTGACGCCATCCTCGACGAACTGCGCAGCCGCTACGACGAAACGCCGCAGTGGGAGTTTTGCGAAGGCTTCATGGCGGCGGTCATCTGCTCGCGCCGCCCCATCCCCGCTGACGAATACCTGTCGGTGCTGCTTGGCACGCCGGCCGCGGGCGAGGCGCCCGATGAAGACAGCGGCTCGTTTGCCAGCGACGAACAGCGCGAGCGGTTTTTGACGCTGTGGAAGCAGCGCTGGCGCGAGGTCGCCACCGCGCTGGACGCCGAAGTGGACACGCTCGAAGACGAGGCCTGCTACCACCCCGAGGTGATGGACATTCGCGGCGCCGTCGCCGACATGCCGCCCGAGGAGCAGGCCGCCTTCAAGGGCGAAGACCTGCCGGCGTTTGCGCAGGTCTGGGCGCTTGGCTTCATGTTCGCGGTGGAGAGCTGGCCCGAAGAGTGGGCCACGCCGCGCGACAAGGACGCCGCCAAATGGCTGGACGATGCGCTCCAGGCCATACTGACCATGACCGAGGACGACACGGGTAGGCCGGAGGTGTCACCGCTGAGCGAGGAAGGCACGCCCAGCACCAGCATCCCCCGGCTCAATGCCTTTGGCGACGCGATCTGGGCGGTTTATGACCTGCGGGAATTGTGGCAAACCATGGGCCCCAAGGTAGAGACCATCCGCAAGGAGGCCACCCCGGGGCGCAATGACCCCTGCCCCTGCGGCAGCGGCAAAAAATACAAGAAATGCCACGGCGCGGGCTGATGACGGTTTGCGTTGGCCATTGCAGCCGTCGCAAGGCGCTGGAAAAAAATAGCCTAGCAGCCTGTCGGACTTGAAGCCCCGAACGGAGGCCATACTTCCGGCGGGCAAACGATTTGCTTAATATTTAGGCGCTTTTAGCTGTTTATTCCCTGTTTGGGCTGAATTCGAGCTGATTTCTACGCATTTCAGACCCATTGGACGGATTTTTGGCGCAAGACGGCCATGCGCTTCAAATTCCACGCCAGACACACCAGGCTCCACTCGCCACGAACCTTCTCCAAACCTCGCAGCGAGAACTGGCGAAACCCCAGCACCGACTTGATGATCCCGAACACCGGTTCAACGGTTTGCTTGCGCAAAGCGTAGAGCGCACGACCCGCCTTCGTCTTCAGCCGGTGCGACATCTTTTGTGCCGCCGTCGCGTTCTGCGGTAATGCTGCGGGTTCGCTATGGCGCTCGCGCCAGCCGGGATGGTGTTCGTCGCGTGCCACCGCAATCAACGGATCAATCTTTGCCGCTTCACACGCCTGAATGTTGCGCTCGCTATAAAAGCCCGTGTCCGCAATCAGGTGCACCACCTCTGCCCGCGTCTGGGCCTGCGCCGCCAGCGTCTGCAGCATCGGCACAATCTGCTCTTTGTCATTGGGCGCCTGCGTCACGCCCGTGCCGATTACCAGCATGGTGGAGGCATCCACCGCCGCCTGGGCGTTGTACGCTTGTTCAAAGCCACCGCCAGACACCGGCATGATGCGCGACTCTTCATCGGTGAGATTGATCTGGTCGGTAGCCTTTGGCCCGGGTTGCGCTGCCTGGGGGAGCTTGCCGCCAGGCTTCTTGCCTGTCTGTTCTTGCCTGGCTGCGCGAGCGGCCATCTTCTGGTCGTACTCGGCTTTCTCGCGCACATGGCGCTCAGCGGCCCGTGCGGCGATCTTGCTCTTGGCCGTGGCCATCACCGCGAGCCGGTCCTGGCGGCGTTTGATCTCATCGGGCAGATTGGCACCGTCCGGGACGCTGGCCTGATCGGCAGACTCGGCCAGGGCCAAGAGCTCCTGCACTTCGGCCTTGAGCTGGACTTCGAGCTTCTCAATGTGCGCATGCGAGAGCGCGCTATGGCGTGAGGCGTTGGCGTGTATCTTGGTGCCGTCCAGACAGACCGTGCCCAGCTTGAGCAGCTTCATCTCCCTGGCCAGTTCAAGGACCTGAACGAAGAGCGCCTGGAGTTCACCAAGAAAGCGGCGACGGAAGGTGGCCAGCGTGTCGTGATCGGGGTGGCTGCCAGCGGCAATAAAGCGAAAGGCGACCGAGTCATGGGTCGCGCGTTCGAGCTTGCGGCTGGAGAAGACGCCTGTGGCGTAGCCATACACCAGGATCGCCAGCAAGGTGGCCGGATGGTGCGCTTTGGAGCCGCGGCCGGCGTACTGTCGGGTGAGCTTGGACAGGTCAAGCTGATCAACCACCTCAACAATGAAGCGGGCCAGGTGATCTTCGTTGAGCCAGTCGTCCAGTGAGGGCGGTAGAAGGTAGTCCGTCTTGCGGTCGGCTACGATGAAATTCGACATGGGTGCAACTCTGGGATTCTATGACTTTGAGTTTGGCGTACTCCCGCGCTTCCGGGGAGAGGGAAAGCCCGACAGGCTGCTAGGCCGGATACACCGGCTCGCAGCGCACCTCGGTCCTGACGGAGTTGGCGATAAAGCAGCTCTCATGCGCCTCGTGGTGCAGTCTGTCCAGCTCCGCCCCGGTGGGCTGGCGCTCGCCGGAAAAAGTCACGTCGGGCCTCAGCGTGACCACCGTCATGGCGGTTTTGCCGTCCGCGTTCCTGTCCATCACGCCAATGGCCGCATCAAAGTAGCGATCCACGCAATACCCGCGCCGCGCCGCCAGGGACAAAAACCACAGCATGTGGCAACTCGACAGCGAGGCCACGAATGCCTCCTCGGGGTCCAGCGCCGACGCGTCCGACAGCGGCAGCGGCACCACATGCGGCGACGAGGAGCCGGCCACTTCCAGGCCGCCATCAAAACGCAGCAGATGGCGTCGGCTGTAGCGATTGCCCAGAAAGTCGCCCTCGTTGCGCAGCCACAGGACTTCAGCGGTGTAGTGGGCCATGGTCAGCTCATGAGTCAGTCAGTTGAAAAAGTTTGCCGGCGACCCGCCCCTGAGCCCGAAGCCGCGCAGCTCAAAGCCATCAAGCCGGTCCTTCTGCAGAGTCATCGGGCTTGCTTGCGCGGGGCCGGCCGCTCAGGACGCCAAGCATACGCCTGCTTCCCCTGATGCGAGCTTGATTTGCTGGTTTGAGGTGGTCGCGCCGGAGGCTTGCGTCTGGCGCCCGTCTTCGCTGTCACAATAGCCCGGCGCGCGACAAAGCACCCGGGATCGCGCCCCCGGCCTTTTTACCCTTGAGGACGCCAGACACCGTGCATCCAATTCGCCCCATTGATCCCGTCATCACGTTCAAGAACAGCCAGGGTGAGACCGTGCGCGGCACGCTCACCAACGTGCAGCGCCGCTCGCTGGTGGTGGAGATCTACAACCCGTATTCGATCGTGCAGGTCAGCGAGGTGCTGAGCGAACTCACCATTCGCTCGGGAGAGCGCAGCATTTACAAAGGCAAGGCGGTGGTGACCAGTCTGCTCAATACCGGCTTGATGGCGGTGGTGTCCGCCGTGCTGATCGACGAGTGGAACGAACTGGCGGCCATTGGGCGCGATGGCAACTCGGTTGGCAACGAGGCGCGCTCCTTTGTCCAGGGGTGGAACGAGCGCTTCAAGGTGCGACGCGACTACCAGGTGGTGGTCAGCGAAATGCGCGCCTATTTTTCCGAGATCACGCGCTGGATTGACCAGGCTGACATCAACACCGGCTTGCCACGCGCCGAGGACGGACGCGTGCGCGAGGATGTTTTCTTCGAGCTGGCATCTCCGCTGCTTGAAAAGGGGCGCGAATACTTGCAGTGGTTTGAAGATGAAGCGGGGCGGGTGGATCCGGAAACCGCACCCATGCATCGCAGCTTCGCCCAGGCCGCCATTCATCCGCTGATTTTGCGGGCGCCTTTTGTGTACCGCACATTTGCCAAGCCGCTGGGTTACGCGGGTGACTATGAAATGGTCAACCAGATTCTGGGCGACCCCCGGCAAGGGCCCAGCTCCTACTTTCAGCTCGTCAATTTCATGTTTTTGCAGGCTGGTGTCGCGGTCGCGCACCGTAACCGCATCGATATCCTGTGCGAGCGCCTGGACGAACTCGCGGCGTCCGCCGTCAAGGCCGGGCGGCCGATGCGCGTGCTCAACGTGGGCTGCGGCCCCGCAGTGGAGCTTCAGCGCTTTGTCCGTGACAACCCGCACTCGGACATGCTTGAGTTCGTGCTGGTCGATTTCAGTGAGGAAACACTGGAATACACGCGTCAGCGACTTGAAGAAGCCAGACGGCCAACCGGTCGCCGGCTCCACCTCACCTTGCAGCACGAGTCTGTCAACCAGTTGCTCAAGCGCGCGGTGCGTTCGCAACGCGTCGCTCCCGAGGAAAGCTTCGACTACGTCTATTGCGCCGGCCTGTTTGACTACCTCACCGACAAGGTCTGCACCCGTCTCATCGAATACTTCCTGTCGCGCTCGCGGCCCGGCGGGCGTATTTTGCTGACCAATGTGCACTCCAGCAACCCCGAGCGGAACTGGATGGAGCACTTTCTGGAGTGGTACCTGATTTACCGCGACGAGGCCGGCCTGTTGGGGGTGCTGCCGCAAGGGCTTGAGAGCGTGCGGACCTATACCGATCCCATCGGCGTGAACGTCTTTGTCGAGGCCATCGTCAGCGCTGACGTCATAACGACGTTATGAGGATGTTGGGCATGCGCAGTGATCCCGCCTACCGGCTGGAGTTGCATGAGCATCTGCTTTTCTACAGCCGCATCACCTGCATGGTGACCATTTTCCTGACGCTGGGCGGGATGGGACTCGACAGGGCTTTCTATCCGGCTTTCGTGACAGAGTTCGCTTGGGCGCGGGTCGCCGCGTCTGCTTTTGTCGGCCTGGTACTGACGAGCTATGCATATCCCTGGGGACGCCGAAACCTGCGCGCGCTGACCTACCTCTGGTTGTACGTACCTCAGGCCATGATCTGCTGGATGATTTTTCGCACCGATGGCGAGCAGTCGATCTATTTCGTGGGGCTGACCTTCGCACTCAGTGGCATCGCCTTTTTTCTGCCACTGTCAGTGGTCGAGGCGCTGGCTTTCGGGGGGGTCACCTTGCTGGGCTATGGGCTGGCCTGTTCGTTGCGCACCGGAGGCATTCAGGACAACAGCGCCTGGCTGGGCCGCAGCACCTTTGTGTTGTTCTATACCGTCATTTGCGTGGTGATCGCCATCTACAGCGACAAATGGCGCTGGTTGGCCTTTCAGCTCAAGTCCGAGGTGCAAAGGAAGAACGTTGAACTCACCGGCATCAACCGCGCACTCGCCGAAGTCAAGGGCCAGCTGATCCAGCGCGAAAAAATGGCGGCACTGGGCACCTTGTCGGCTGGCTTGCTGCACGAAGTGAACAACCCCGTGAACTACAGCCTCATGGCGATCAACATGGCGCTGATGGACCCGGCCACAGTGCAAAGCGCGGACCTCAAGGAGAGCCTGACCGACGCACGCGAAGGTATGCAGCGCATCCAGGCCATCGTGTCCGACCTCAAGACCTTCGCCTATCAAAAGCCGGGCGTTGACAGCGAGCGCGTGTTTCTGCTTGAAAAGGCCATTCGCTCGGCCATACGCCTGACCAGTTTCGAGCTCAAGAACGTCGAGATGGAGATGGCGCTGCCGCAGGACACGCATGTGCTGGGCGACGAGCCGGCCATCATTGGCGTGCTGATCAATTTGCTGAGCAATGCGGCGCTGGCCCTGGGCAGTTCGGCGCGAGCCAAGCCGCATATCTCCCTGCGCGGCGAACACCGTGGTGGGCGCCTCTGGCTTTGCGTGCGCGACAACGGCACCGGCATTGCGCCCGAGAACATTGGCCGCGTGCTGGAGCCCTTCTTCACCACCCGCGATGTGGGGGCCGGTTTGGGCTTGGGTCTGAGCGTGAGCTATGGCATCATCCAGCGCCACGGCGGCACGCTGTCGGTCAGCAGCGAGTTTGGCGCCTGGACCGAGTTTTCACTGGACCTGGCCGTGCCCCAGTCCTGAACGATGACGACCGCCATGCCTTCTTCTCAGTCTTCGCAGTCTTCACCAGACGCCAGCACCATCTTGTTCGTGGACGACGAGCCGCAGACCTGCAAATGGTTTGCCCGCCTGTTTGCCGACGAATTCACCATCGTCACGGCCGGCGGCACTGACGAGGCCTTGCAGGTGCTGAGCCTGCGCGCTTCAGAAATTGCCGTGCTGGTCACCGATTTTCGCATGCCGGGGCGCGATGGCCTGGCCCTGCTGCGCGCGGCCCAGGCCGGGCACAGGCACGTCGTGCGGCTGATGGCGACCGCCTATGCGGAGAAGGACGTGGCGGTGGCCGCCATCAACCAGGGCCGGGTTCAGCAGATTCTGGAAAAGCCGTTTGACGATGCCGAGGTGCGCGAGGCGCTTCGCGAAGCGCTTGAAACCTACCGCCAGCGCGAACGCGAGCATTCCCTTGTCGAGGGCCGCGCCGTCGCCATGCGCGAGACCCTGGGTTTTCTGGCGCATGAACTCAACACGCCGCTGGCCACCGTATTGGGCTATATGGAGGCGCTCAAGGAGCGTCACCAGTCCCCAGGCGCCGGCGCGCCACCAGGCCTTGCCCTGATTGCCGAGAAGCGGCCCGGCGACACCCTCAACATGCTCGATGGCGCCGAGCGGGGAACGCTATACGCGATGTCGCTGGTCGCCACCTTCGTGCGGTCGGCGCGCGACGCCTATCCGGGGGCCGTTTCGGAATCCCTGCCGGCCAGCCGGCTGGTCGGCGCGCTGCTGGACGAGTACCCTTTTGACGGCGATGAGCGCGCCTGGGTCACGTCGGACCTGGCTGCCGATTTTCTGTTGCCCGAGCAGCATGACCTGCTCTACCTGGTGCTGTGCACGCTCACGAAAAACGCGCTGCTGGCCCTGCGCAAAATCTCGCAGCCCCGGCTTCACATTGCGCTGGTTCAGGGCCCGGCCGGGCAGGCGAAGGCACCCGGGGAAGAGGCGCACCATGAAATTCGCTTCATCGACAATGGGCCGGGCATAGAGCCCGGAGTTCTTGCCCGCCTGACGCGCGAACCCGTCACCACACGCGCCGCGCAGGGCGGCAGCGGCATGGGGCTGCTGTTTTGCCGGCGCGTGGTGCAGTCCATGCAGGGAACCATCGCTGTCCACTCAGAATGGGGGCAGGGCACCACCGTCACTTTGACATTTAAATCCGGGACCAACCTGGAAAGAGGTAAACCATGACACCAGACAAGATTCTTTTTGTAGACGACGAACCCATGGCCCTCAAGTATTTTGAGCGCTTGGTCAGTCCGCTGGCGCCGGTCATCACCGCCTCTTCGGTCGAGCAGGGCAAGGCCATGCTGCGCGAGCGCGCCGGGGAAATCGCCGTGCTCGTTTCAGACCAGCGCATGCCGGGCGCCCATGGCAATGAACTGCTGCGCTTTGCGCGCGAGTTTCACCCCGGGATAGTGCGCATGCTGACCACCGCCTACTCCGAACTTGGCGAGGCGATTGAAGCCATCAACAGCGGCGAGATCTACCGCTACATCACCAAGCCCTGGGAGCTTGGCAGCCTGCACGCCGACCTCAGGAACGCCCTGGAGCTGGCCGAGCTGCGCAATCAGCGCGACTTCCTGGTGCGCGAAAAGCTGCTGGTGCAGCAGCAGCAAATGCTGGGCAATCGCCTGGCAACGCTCGCCATGCTGGCCGCCGGCAGCGTGGACGGCGACAGCGCCGCCGCCATGCACCGCTACGCCCGCGCCGCGCTGGTGGTGGGCTGCAGCGCGCCGGCCACCTCCTGGCATCAGTGGGACTTCGCTGGCCTGATGCAGGCCGAGACCCAGCGCGGCATCGCCATTGCCCGCAGCCTCAAGCAGTGGCATGCCCGCTTTGGCGAAGACCGCACGCCCGGGCGCGCCTTTGCCGTGCTGGCCGAGGCGCTCGGTGCCGAGGCACAGGGCGCCAGCGTGAGCCTGTCCTCGCCCGCGCCCCTGACCGCCTTGCTGATTACCGCCTCGGGCCAGTTGCCCTCGGAGGCCGACACCGCCTGGCTAGCCTGGCTGCTGTGGTGGAATTCACCGGTCAGGCTTGACAGCGTCGAAGGGCGCTGGACGCTGCAGCCAGCCACCGGCAGCGCGGAGCCCGCCACGCCGCCGGACTGGCTGGAGCGCATGATCGAGCAGCTTCTTGAGCGCTAGCCGGCGGTGGCGTGGCATTTTGGATTGACGTGCTATTAAAAATATAGCGAACAATAACCGTTCTATATGGATAATGGCCTGATTTGACCCCTGCGGCCCAGGCTGGGCTGGTTTTTAGCGCCACATCCGCCTGAGCGTGTCGTCCTTGAGGACGTAGTGGTGAAACAGGGCTGCCGCAGCGTGCAGGCCAATCACAAAATAGCCTATGGTCGCCACCGCTTCGTGCACGTCCTTGATCTGCTTCGACAGGTTTTTGTCTGGCCCCAGCAGCGCCGGCAGTTCGAAGCCGAAAAAGGGCACCGGCTTGCCGGCCGTGCTCAGGATCAGCCAGCCTGCCAGTGGCATGACTATCATGAAGATGTACAGACCCCCGTGAATCGCCCTGGCCAGCCACAATTGCCAGTCGGGGCCGGGCAGCTCCGGCGGGCCAGGCTGCGCCCAGCGCGCCAGCCCACGAATGAGAACCAGCGCAAGTACGCTCAGCCCAAGCATGTAATGCCAGGTCTTGAGCCCGTCTCGGCCGCTGCTGCCCTTGGGAAAGACATCGCTGAGGTTGATGGCGGCATAGACGCCAACCACCAGCAACACCATCAGCCAGTGCAGCGCAATGCGCAAGCCAGAGTATTTTTCAGCTGTTCTCATCATGTGTTCCTGAGGTTTTGAAGGTTCGAATCCGCTGATTTCGTTCCCGGTCAATGCGCCTGCAAAATCACCCGCTCAACAAGTCCACCAAACGCAGCAAGGCGTATCGCGTGGTAGCCAGGCGGACCGCCGCGCGGTCGCCCTCGAAGTGGCGCATCTCGCTTACCACGCCAGCCGGTGTGGCCCAGCCGAACCATACCGTTCCCACCGGTTTGGCGGCGCTGCCGCCGCCGGGGCCGGCCACGCCCGTGACGGCCACCGCCACCTGGGCGCGCGAATGGGCCAGCGCGCCCTGCGCCATGGCGCGCGCCACGGGCTCGCTGACCGCGCCGTGGCGGGCGATCAGGTCGGCGCCCACGCCCAGCAGTTCGGTTTTGGCTTCGTTGGAGTAGCTGACAAAGCCGCGCTCAAACCAGTTGCTCGAGCCCGCCAGGTCGGTGCAGGCGGCGGCAATCATGCCGCCGGTGCAGCTTTCAGCGCTGGCCATCAGCCAGTGATTTTCCTGAAGAATTTCAGCCAAATTGGCCACAAGCCCAGGTATTACGGTCATGGTTTGCTACTAATCTAATAGTTGACTGGCCACCAGAATCGCCACAGCGCAATCACCAGCAGCGTGCAGCCCGCCGCCACGAAGTCGTCGGCCATGATGCCAAAGCCGGCCCAGGCCCAGGCGTGGCGGTCGGTGGCCGGGTCCACGCCGTGCGACAGCCGGTCGGCCCAGCCGACCGGGCCGGGCTTGGCGGCGTCAAAGTAGCGAAACAGCGCAAAGGCCATGGCCTGGCCCAGCAGCCCCGCCGGCATGACCAGCCAGAGCACGGCCCAGAAGGCGGCGATTTCGTCCCACACGACGCTGCCCGGGTCCAGCACGCGCATGTTTCTGGCGGTGACGCTGCAGACCCACCAGCCAAGCGGAATGGACGCGGCAATCAGCCAGCCGATCTGGGCGCTGGAGAGCCACTGCTGCAGTACCAGGAAGGACAGCCAGGCCCACAACGTGCCGGCAGTGCCGGGCGCGACCGGGCTCAGGCCGGCGCCAAAGCCCATGGCGATGAAATGCGCCGGATGCGCCAGCATGAATCTGGCGCTGGGCCGCACCGGGGCCTGGCTGGCGGCTGCGCTGGTCAAGGGGCTGTCGGTCATGGTGGGTGGTTCAGGCCTGGGCCTGGGCGAAATGGTCAAAAGAAGAAAAGTGGTTGGGGACGGGCTGGCCGCTGGCGTCAAGCAGCCTGATGCCTGGCTCCGCCTCGATACGGCCTATGCGGGTGACCGGCGTGCCGGCCTGCCGTGAAGCCGCGCGCACGGCCTCGCGGGCCGACGCGGGCGCGGTGAATGCCAACTCGTAATCGTCGCCGCCTGCCAGCACGTACTCCAGCTGTTTTTCAGGGGGGATAAGGCCTGTTTCCAGGGCGGGATGGGTGTGTGCTGCTATTAAATTGGTAGCCGTGGCGATGTCGAGCGTAGCGCCCACGCCAGAGGCTTTCAGGATGTGCCGCAGGTCGCCCATCAGTCCGTCGCTGATGTCCAGCGCCGCCGTCGCCACGCCGCGCAGCGCCTGGCCCAGCGCCACGCGCGGCGTCGGCCGCTCCAGCCGCTGCCTGGCCTGCGCCAGCACCTCGGCCGGCAGCGCCAGCATGCCGCGCAGCGCATCCAGTGCCATTCGCGCATCGCCCAGGGTGCCGCTCACGTACAGGTCGTCACCGGCGCGGGCGCCCGAGCGCAGCAGCGCCTGGCTCTTTCCGTCCACGACAGGCACCTCGCCGAACACCGTGATGCAGATATTGAGCGGACCTTGCGTGGTGTCGCCGCCCACCAGCTCGCAGCCGTGGACATCGGCCAGCGCCAAAAGCCCGCGCGAGAACGGCGCCAGCCAGGCCTCGTCGGCGCGCGGCAGCGCCAGCGCCAGCGTGAAGGCGACGGGCGTGGCGCCGCAGGCCGCCAGGTCGCTCAGGTTGACCGCCAGCGCCTTGTGGCCCAGCGCGGCCGGGTCCACGTTGGCAAAAAAGTGCCGGCCCTCGACCAGCATGTCGCTGGAGATGGCCATTTGTGTGCCTGGCGTGGGCAGCAGCAGTGCGCAGTCGTCGCCCACGCCCAATGCGGCCCTGGCCACGGGGCGCGTGAAATAGCGTGCAATCAGGTCAAATTCGCCCATGGGTCAAGCATACCGCCGCGCGGGCTGTTTTCAGGGCTGCTGGTGCGCCGCGCCGCCGCGAAAGCGTTCGGCCGCCTGGCGTATGACCTCGGCCAGCAGGCGCTCCTCGCCCTGCTTTTCGCGCAGCCAGCGGGCGTCGTTGTCATTGCGCTCGACGCTGTCGCGCAGCAGCTGAATCGAGGCGCTGGCGCCCACGCTGCTGGCATGGCGATGAACCTGTGCCATCGTCAACAGAATATGCTCGCGCAGCGGCATGTGGCCGCCGGTGGCCGGGTCCACATAGACCGCGTCCAGCCCGAAACGGCAGGCCTGGAAGCGGTTGTAGGTATAGACCAGGTAGTCGTCTTCGGTCGGGATGAAGGGCTGCTCGTTCATGAACCAGGCGGCCAGCGACTGCACATAGCCGGCCAGCGCGGCGGCACGCTCGACGGTCAGCGGGGTGTCGAAGACGCGGATCGCGATGGTGCCGAACTCCGGCTAGGGCCGGATGTCCCAGTAGAAATCCTTCATGCTCTTGACCACGCCGGTGTGCGTCATCTTGTCAAAGTAAACCGTGAACTCGTCCCAGGTCAGCGCAAACGGCGCGCGGCCCGACAGCGGAAAGGCAAACACCGAGTTGAGCCGCGCCGAGTCAAAGGCCGTGTCCTGGCCCTGCACGTAGGGGCTGGACGCCGACAGGGCAATGAAATGCGGAATGTAGCGCGACATGCGGTGCAGCGTCAGCAGCGCGCTGTCGGCGTCGGGGCAGCCGACATGCACATGCTGGCCGAAAATCGTGAACTGCTTGGACAGGTAGCCGTAGAGCTCGGAGAGTTCGCGAAAGCGCGGCTTGTCGTAGATGCGGCGCTCGTGCCACTGCTGGAACGGGTGGGTGCCGCCGCCGACCACGGCGATGTTGAGCTTGTCGGCGCTCTTGACCAGCGCGTCGCGGATCTGCGAGAGCTGGCCCAGCACTTCCGAGGACGACTGGCACACGCCGGTTGAAACTTCAATCATGCTCGACGTCATCTCGGGCACCACCGCGCCTGGCAGGGGGATTTTCGTCATCAGGCGCAGCATGTCCTCGGCGTAGGGCGCCAGGTCGTAGTCGTGGGTGTTGACGAGCTGCAGCTCGAGCTCGACGCCCAGCGACAGCGCATCAGATTTCTGGAAGCGCTCGAGGCCGACGGGCGCCTGCTGAAGGGCGGGTTGCTTACTCACGGAGCTCTCCGGCGGAGGGATGCACGGGACGGGTAGTCCATGGCCTGGAGTTTTCGCCGGCCTGGTAGATGGCAAAGGTGGCCAAAATAGCCCCCAGCACCTCCATCAGCAAAAT
>JBKJKI010000095.1:0-9483 GCA_046597475.1 Polaromonas sp.
TTCCTCGGCGGCCTGGGCCATCAGGCCGACGTTGGGGACGCTGCCCATGGTTTTGGGGTCGAGGGCGCCGTTCTTTTTGCAGAAACCGATCACGGTCTGGTAAACGCCGGCGTAGGAACTGTCAGGGATGACCGCCAACGTGTCCTGGGATTTCCCGGCGGCATTCCACATCTGGCCGGAGGTGCGGATCATGGCGGGCATGGAGGCGTCCACGATGATGTCGTTGGGCGAGTGGAAGTTGGTGATGCCCCTGGCCGAATCCACCATGGCCAGCTCGGGCCGGCCTTCATGGCAGGCGTGCAGGTCGGCCTTGATCTCGTCCTGCTGGCTTTGCGGCAGCGTGGCGATTTTTTCGTACAGGTTGGACATGCCGTTGTTGACGTTCACGCCCAGCTCGTCGAACAGCGCGCCGTGCTTGGCAAAGGCGTCCTTGTAAAAAATCCTCAGGCAGTGGCCGAACACGATGGGGTGCGAGACCTTCATCATGGTGGCCTTGACGTGCAGCGAGAACATCACGCCGGTCTTGTAGGCGTCGTCGATTTCCTTTTCGTAGAACGCCAGCAGCGCTTTCTTGCTCATGAACATGGAGTCGATGATTTCGCCCGCCAGCAGCGAGACCTTGGGCTTGAGGACTATGGTCTGGCCGCTTTTTGTCACCAGATCCATGCGTACGTCGCGCGCCTTGTCCAGCGTCAGCGACTTTTCGCCATGGTAGAAGTCGCTGTGGTGCATGTGCGAGACATGCGAGCGCGAGGCCTGGCTCCATTCGGCCATGCTGTGCGGGTTCTTGCGGGCGTATTCCTTCACCGCCTTGGGCGCGCGGCGGTCCGAATTGCCTTCGCGCAGCACCGGGTTGACGGCACTGCCTATGCACCTGGCATAGCGCGCGCGAACCGCTTTTTCCTCGTCGTTCCCGGGTCTTTCCGGGTAGTCGGGAAGCTTGAAGCCCTTGGACTGCAATTCCTTGATGGCCGCCGTGAGCTGGCCCACCGAGGCGCTGATGTTGGGCAGCTTGATGATGTTGGTGTCGGCCAGCTGCGTCAGCCGGCCCAGCTCGCCCAGCGCGTCGGGCATTTTCTGCGCGTCGGTGAGGCAGTCGGCAAATTCGACCAGGATGCGCGCGGCCACCGAAATATCGCTTTTCACGATGTCGATGCCCGCTGGCGCGGTAAAGGCCTCGACGACCGGCAGCAGCGACCAGGTCGCCAGCAGCGGCGCCTCGTCGGTGAGCGTGTAGATGATCTTGGAAGGGGCAGCTGTCATGAAAATCCTCTGGCGTTGGAATGAGACGTGAACAAGGTCAACCCCGTACTATAAAAGGCTTGCCTGTCGGCAAGCTGAAAGGCCGGCCGGGGAGCGTGGACTGGAAGGTCAAAGCCTATTTTCGTTGACGAGCCATCCGTGTAAACAAAAACGGCGCCCGAAAGCGCCGTTTTGCAGGGTTTGAGTGCCAAAAATGCCTCTAGCCCAAGTACTACGGTCCCTGGTAGCTATTTAATTCATAGCGACCAGTAAGTCTTGATCAGGCCCGCTCAGGCCAGCAGGCGCTCCACATAACAACGTTCATCAGGCGGCGGAGGTACTGGGTTGCCGTCCTCGTCCACCCGGCGGCCATTCACCTCCGGCGCTGGCAGACAGATTGCGCATCAGCCGGAGGTCGGTTTCCAGCGCCTCGGGCTCGCCAATGACGATCCCGGCAAAGTCAGGGTGCCCGGGGTTGAGCAAATAGTTGCATTCGGCCGGAAGCACCGCGCTGGGTACGGCCAGCACGGCGCTGCGGCCCTGCACCAGCCAGTCCCGCCCGATGCGTTGCAGCGCATCGCGGCGGTCAAGCCGGCGCCAGTCTACGGCCAAGTCGGCCACGTCAACCGGGGTGATGCTGAGCGTGTCTGGCAACTGCGCCGGAATCAGCACGTACCGGGCACGCAAGGGCGCGTCTTGCACCATCATCTCCAGCAGGGCCAGCGAGCGCGATTCGGCCGTGTAAACCATCTCCAAGCTTTTCGGGTTCCAGCGCCCGCCATACAGGCGCGCCCCTTCGCCCGAAAAAGCCGTGGCGGCAAACCGCGCCGTGGTGATGCGCCAGACCGTGCGCATCAGGCAAAAACCCCGTGCTCAATGCGCCCCAGCGTGTCCAGCACGGTGTCTGCGCCCAGGTCGGTGTCCAGCAGCGACAGCGGCGTCACCTCGCCCAGGCAGGGGTTCTCGGTCTTGAGCCAGGCCAATGCGGACGCGCCGTCTTCAAACACCTCTTCGGCGCGCTCCACCACGCGGGCAAAACGAACGAACTTGGCCGACTCCTCGGCCGACAACAGGCCCTCGCGCTTGCGCCTGGCCAGCGTGCGTTCGGGAATGGCCAGGGCGCGCGCCAGCTCCGACTGGGCGGTGCGGGTCAGGCGGGCAATCGCCTCGACCGATGCCGCCGGCAAGCCGCGCCGGACCAGCGGAATCCAGTCCATGACCGTCCGGGGCTGGGCCTGCAGCACCTCGACGCCGCCCAGCAAGGTGAAGGCGGAAACAGGCGCGCTGCTTATGGGAGGGGTGGTCATTGCGATGCTCCGGCGGGTAGTAATATTTGCCAATTGGCAATAATAATAGTCAAAAATGGCAGTTTAGGCCAGCAGATGCCATCAGTTCCATGCCGCACACCGTTTCCAGGCACAGGTAACCAGGCACTATGGGTCAGGAGGCCGTCCAAAAACCGTGCCGGAACGTCAAAACGGCACCCGAAGGTGCCGTTTTGAGGGTTTTAAGTGCCAAATCAGCCTCTAGTCCATGTATTTCGGTCGCAGTGTGCTATTTAATTCATAGTAGTTCGCGCCGCATGCGGCAGGCTCAAACCGTCCCGGTCTTCACCTTCAGCCGCCAGGCATGCAGCAGCGGCTCGGTGTAGCCACTCAGCTGCTCCAAGCCCTTGAACACCAGGTCGCAGGCCGCCTTGTAGGCCGCCGAGGTGTCGAAGTGGCCGGCCATGTTTTTGTAGAGCGGGTCGCCGGCGTTCTGGCCATCGACCACGGCGGCCATGCGGGCGAAGGTTTCGGTGACCTGCGCTTTTGCTTTTTTCATCACGCCGTGCAGCAGCCAGTTGGCCATGTGCTGGCTGCTGATGCGCAGCGTGGCGCGGTTTCCATCAGGGCGATGTTGTGGATGTCGGGCACCTTGGAGCAGCCCACGCCCATAAACACCGCGGCTTCTAACCTCGACTTTGCAGCGCAGAACGCTCCTGCCAGCAAAGGCACAATGTTCCAACTACAAAAACGTCACCAATTCATATCATGGCCCGCATATTTGACAACATCGACCAAGACCTGCTGACAACCCTCAGGGCCACCATGCAGGTGTCTCATCGCTCGGACTTTTGCGTCGGCTACCTCAATCTGCGCGGCTGGCAGGCGATTGACGACCTGGTTGCCCCCTGGGACCCTGCGGCCGGCCAGGTCTGCCGGGTGCTGGTCGGCATGCAGCGGCCCCCGCACGAAGAGATTCGCGAGCTATATCGCCAGACCGATGAAGACGGTCTGATCGACAACGCCACGGCCAGCCGCCTCAAGACCCAGTTTGCGGCTCACTTGCGTGAGCAAATCACCCTGGGCATTCCCACCGGGCAGGACGAGGCTGGCCTGCGCCGTTTTGCCCGCCAGTTGCGCGCCGGTCAGGCGGTGGTCAAGCTCTTTCTGCCTTACCCGCTGCACGCCAAGCTCTATTTGCTGTTTCGGGATGATGTGAACAACCCCATCACCGGCTTCGTGGGCAGCAGCAACCTCACGCTCTCGGGCCTGTCACGGCATGGCGAACTCAATGTGGATGTGCTCGACCACATGGGAACGGAAAAGCTGTCGAAATGGTTTGATGCACGTTGGGCTGACCGCTGGGCGCTGGACGTCTCTAGTGAGCTGGCCGCGATCATTGAAACCAGCTGGGCGCGTGAAGAACCGATTCCGCCGCACCATATTTACCTCAACATCGCCTACCACCTCAGCACTGAAGCACGCGCCGGCCTGACCCAGTTCCGCTTGCCCGCGCGGTTTGAGCAAGAGCTTTTCGAGTTTCAAAAAAGCGCAGTCAAGATCGCCGCCCGACACTTGCATAGGCGCGGGGGTGTGATGATTGGCGACGTGGTGGGCTTGGGCAAAACCATGATGGCAACCGCCCTGGCCCGCATGTTCGAGGACGACCTGGGTTATGAAACCCTCATCATCTGCCCAAAAAACCTCGAACCCATGTGGGAAAGCTACCGAACCGAATATGGCTTGCGCGGCATGGTGTTGCCGGTGTCGCAAGTGATCAAAAAGCTGCCCGACCTCAAACGCTACCGGCTGGTGCTGATTGACGAGAGCCACAACCTGCGCAACCGCGAAGGCCGACGCTATAAAGCCATCGCCGAGTACATCAAAAGTTGTGACGCCAAGGTCATCCTGCTAACCGCCACGCCGTACAACAAAAGCAAGACAGATCTGTCATCCCAGCTGCGCTTGTTCATTGACGAAAAAGCCAACATCGGCATTCGCCCCGAGCACCACATGCGCAAAATCGGCATCAGTGAAGCCGAGTTCGAGCGCAAGCACCAGTGCCGGGTCAACTCCATCCAGGCCATTGAAAAGAGCGACGAGTTTGATGACTGGCGCGAGTTGATTCGGCTCTACATGGTGCGCCGAACCCGCAGTTTCATCATCCAGCACTACACCGAAGCTGACAAACAGGGCCGCCGCTACATTGCCGGCCAGGATGGTGAAAAGCGGTATTTCCCGGTACGCAAGCCCGTGTCGCTCCAGTTCACGGTTGATGAGGCTGACCCCGCCGACCGCTATGCCCGCCTTTACTCGCCCGAAGTGGTGGACCAGATCAACGCGCTGCATGTGCCGCGTTATGGCCTGGGCCTGTATGTCGAGCCACAGGCTGAAAAATCCGCGACCGGGCCAGAACGCAAGATCATTGAAAACCTGGGCCGAGCCGGCAAGCGCCTGATGGGTTTTTGCCGCACCAATCTGTTCAAGCGGCTGGAGTCCAACGGCTTCTCGTTTCTGCAGTCGATTGACCGGCATATCCTGCGCAACCAGATCTATTTGTACGCCATTGAAAACGGGCTTGACTTGCCCGTCGGCGTGCTCGATGCAGGGCTGCTTGACCTGGAGCGTGTGGACGAAGATGCCGACGGCGTGGAGGGCGAACCTGAAGACTTGCTCGACGGCATGGTGGAGGCCGCCACCGAGGCGGACGGCATTCCAGATGGCATGGCCAGAGCCAAGGCCGTGTACGAGCAATACCACAATCAGTACAAAAGGCGCTTCAAATGGATACGCCCCAGCCTGTTCAAGGCGGCACTGGCGGCTGATCTGGGGCAAGACACGCAAACCCTCCGCGAGCTTTTGGCCACCCAAGGCAGCTGGGACCCGGCGCATGACCAAAAACTGCTGGCGTTGCGCAAGCTTATCACCCAGTCTCACCCAAAAGACAAGGTGCTGGTCTTCACCCAGTTTGCCGACACCGCGCGTTACCTGGCGCGCGAAATTCGTCTGGCAGGTGTCAGCCATGTTGAGGTGGCCACTGGCGCCAGCGCAGACCCCTACGTATTGGCCTGCCGCTTTTCGCCCAAGTCCAACAATAAAACAGTCGCCAAGGCCAACGAGGTGCGCGTGCTGATTTGTACCGATGTGCTGTCCGAAGGCCAAAACCTGCAAGACAGCAACGTGGTGGTCAACTTCGACTTGCCCTGGGCCATCATTCGTCTGATTCAGCGGGCCGGACGCGTGGACCGCATTGGCCAGCGGGCCGAGGAGATTTTTTGCTACTCCTTCTTGCCCGCTGATGGCGTGGAAGAACTCATCAAGCTGCGTGCGCGCATTCGCCAGCGCCTGAAAGAAAACGCCGAAGTTGTGGGCACTGACGAAGAGTTTTTTGACGACGAAGAGGCCAATACCATCCGCAACCTCTACACCGAGCAGCAAGGCGTGCTCGATGACAACGACGACGAGGTTGACCTCGCCTCCTACGCCTGGCAAATCTGGAAGCAGGCCACGCAAGACAACCCGGACCTGGCCCGCACTGTTGAGTCTCTGCCGCCGGTCGTATATTCAGCCAAAGCCTTCGCACTGGACGAAGCGCGTTTCCCGTTGCTGGGCGCTGATGCGGCCCAAGGCGGCGCATTGGTCTACGTCAAGTCACCCGAAGGCAACGACCATTTGGCCTGGATAGGGGCCAACGGCAAAGTTGTCACCGAATCGCAATTTGCCGTGCTCCGCGCCGCGGAATGTGAGCCCGAAACACCGGCGGCCCAGAGGCTTGATAACCACCACAAGCTCGTTGCCGAAGGCCTTCATCTGGCCGTGAGCCAGGACAAAGCGGTTGGCGGCGGTTTGGGTCGCCCCAGCAGCCCACGCAGGCGCGCATATGAACGCCTCAAGCCCTACGCCAGCGAGCAAATGAAAACCCTGTTCCGCGACGAAGAACTGGAGCGCGCGCTCGACGACATGTACCAGCGCCCTTTGCTTGAAACGTCCGCCGACCTGCTCAATCGCCTGATGCGCAGCGGCGTGAATGAAGAAGAGCTGGCCGGCGCCGTCAAGTCGCTGCGTGAAGAGGGCCGCCTGACCTATGCGGAAGACGATGTGACGCTGCGCGAGCCACGTGTCGTGTGCTCCATGGGGCTCGTGAGCGGGCTTGCGGCATGACGGAGCGGGTGATACCGCTCCGCGAGACGCTGGAGATCGAGTTCAAGAGCGACCGCGATGCGCTCAATGACGACGATCTGATCGAAGCGCTTATTTGCCTGGCGAATGCCCAAGGCGGTACTTTGTATCTTGGCGTCGAAAACGACGGTGCCATTACCGGCCTGCACACCAGCCGTCCGACTGACCTAAGCGGCTTGGTGGCGGTAGTGGCCAACCGCACAGCACCCGGTTTGCAAATTCACGCCAAAACCGTGCCTCATGAACATCTACGCGTTGCAATGATCACGGTGCCGCGCAGCCCTGAGATCATTGCGCGATCCGATGGGCTGGTCAAACGCCGACGCATTGGCGGCAACGGTCAGCCCGAATGCGTGCCTTTTCTGCCGCACGAATACCCCAGCCGCCGCGCTGACTTTCGCCTGATTGATATGTCGGCAGAGGCTGTGGCAGATGCAACGCTGGCTGATTTCGACACCTTGCAACGCGAGCGCCTGCGGTCGGTGATTGCCAGCAACCCGCGCAGCGACAAATCGCTGATTGGGCTGACGGATGAACAGCTTGACGGCGCACTCTCGCTCACCATCACGCGCAACGGCCAACGCATCCCTACCTTGTTGGGTTTGCTGCTGATCGGCCGTACTGACAGCCTGCGTCGTCTCGTGCCTACGCATGAAGTGCTGTTCCAGGTGATGGACGGCATGCGCGTCAAAGTGAACGAAGGTTCACGCGCCGCCTTGATTGAAATTGTGGAGTGGCTGGACCTGCTGTCGCGCGGCGTCAACACAGAGCAAGAGTTCAACGAAGGGCTGTTCCGTATCGGCGTGTCACGCGTGGATGTGGATGCCCTGCGCGAGGCCATCAACAACGCGCTGGTGCATCGTGACTATGCCCGCCGTGGCCCGGTGCGCGTGTGCTGGCAAAAGAACGACCTCATCATCAGCAACCCCGGTGGTTTTGTCGAAGGCGTGAGTGTTGAGAATTTGCTCACCACCGAGCCACGCCCGCGTAACCCCGCGCTGGCCGATGCCTTCAAGCGCCTGGGCCTGGTGGACCGCACCGGTCGTGGTGTGGACCTGATTTATGCCGGCATGTTGCGCTTTGGCCGCCCAGCCCCAGACTATTCACAGTCCATGCTTGACTTGGTCAAACTCAGCATCAACACCGAACCGGCTGATTTGGCTTTTGTGCGCATGGTGTTGCATGAAGAAGCGCGACAAAGCGGCCAGCTCCCGGTCGAGACACTGCTGGTGCTAACCGCCCTGCGTGAAGCCAGGCGTTTGAGCGCTGCCGAGCTAGCCGACCAATTGCAGTGCAGTGCCGCCCAAGCGGCTGCTCTCTTGGAGTCACTGGCTGAGAACGGTTTGGTCAGAGCGCATGGCACTGGGAGAAGCCGCCAGTTCACGCTAAGCCCGTCGGTATACCGCGAGCTGGGGCAAAAAGCCGAATACGTTCGCCAGGCGGCTTTTGAACCGATTCAGCGTGTGCAAATGATTAAAAACTATCTGCGCGAGCATGGGCAAATACGTCGCCAAGAAGCGGCCGAACTGTGCCAACTGGCACCTCGGGAAGCAGGTGCTCTTTTGGAGCGCATGGTCAAAAACGGCGAGGTGGCGTTGCATGGCATTCGTAAAACGGCGTATTACACCCTGCCCCAAGACAAGCTCTCGGTCTAGACCCACTTAAGACGGTTTATGACGGTTTATGACGCAGTTATGAACAATAGGATTTCCTTAAGTTATTGATTTATTTGATGTTTTATTAAAAACAGACAAATTTAAGAACAAAAAATGAACAATTAAGCCATGGCCAAACTTGACTTTGTAAGCTTTGAAAAGCACCTGTCCGCCTTTGACTTCGCCCGACTGTTCATCGACGTGTTGGGCTGGAACAGCCCCACTGCCGAGCGCGACTGGCAGCTTGATGCTGCCGGCGAAACCCGCTTTTCCCGCCGCACCGTGGCCGAGCTGGGCGGCGTGGTCGCCATTCAGGTGGTGGCCGATGGCGGCTGGCCCGACGAAGCGCAGCGCCTGCGCGTGTGGAAGCACATTGCCCACAGTCATGCTGAAAATCTGCTGATCTTCACCGACAGCAAAGACAAGGCCAGCCAGAGCCAGTGGTACTGGGTGAAAAAAGACAAGCACCCTGAAACCGGCAAACCCCGGCTGACCCCGCGCCGCCACGAATACTTTCGCGGCCAGCCGGTGGACCTGTTTGCCAGCAAGCTGCAAGCCATGGTGGTGGAACTGGCCGAGCTGGACGCCACCGGGCGGTTGCCCGTGCTGGAAGCAGCACGCCGCATTGCTAGCGCGCTGGACGTTGAAAAAACCACCAAAAAATTCTTCACCGCCTACCAGCAGCAGCACCTGGAGCTGCTCAAGCACATCCAGGGCATAGACAGCGAGCGCGACAAGCGCTGGTACGCCAGCGTGCTGCTCAACCGCCTCATGTTCGTCTGGTTCCTGCAGAAAAAGGGCTTTTTAGCGCTTCAGTCCTTTGACTACCTGCGTGAGCAGCTGCAAAAAAGCGAGCAACGCGGCCCCAACCGTTTCTTTGGCGAGTTTCTCAACGCGCTGTTTTTTGAAGCCTTTGCCAAGCCCGAGGCCGACCGCAGCCCGGCGGCCAGAGCGCTGACGGGGCAAATCCCCTACCTCAACGGCGGCCTGTTTTTGCACCACAAGCTGGAGCTGGATGCCGACCGCAGCCCACGCGTCGGCAAGACGCTGCGGGTGGCCGATGCCGCCTTCAAAGGCATTTTTGAGCTGTTCGCCAGCTTCACCTGGCACCTCGACGACACGCCCGGCGGCGACGCCGACGA
>JBKJKI010000142.1:0-6206 GCA_046597475.1 Polaromonas sp.
CAGTACGTTGAGGTCGTTCACCTCAATCCCGATAACCCGCAAAGTCAGGAGCCACAAACCATCCGAAAAGCAGCTTGATCAAATAACTTTTGCGACAACTAGCTTGACAACTACCGCAGGTTGGCCGAGATGAAAGTCAGGTGCTACAGCAGGCAGCACTTTTACCTATCCCCTATTCCGCGAGCGGCGCGCACCATAGACAAAGTCGTGGGCGGGGGAACGACATATCGTAATGAAGTAGAAATGGAATAAATTGAGAGGAGTGATGCGATGAACACAACCTTACACAAGCTGGCGACTCGACCCGTTGCCACACGCCTGTTGGCCTGCGCCTGCATTGTCGCCTGTGTGAGTGGCTGCGCCACGACCGACGGCCTCACGGCGAACCAGCTGGTCGTGTTCGGGCCGTCGCTGGCCTCCGCAACCGCCGTGAACGGCAGTGCCGGGTGGTCGATGCGGATTCAGGGGCGCGTCTTCGAGCCAGCTGAAGGCAGCGCGGGGCGACAGGCGCTGATCGATGCACTGGCGCCGGCGCTCGGGGCGAATCGCAGCGACCCGTTGTATAGGGCGCGCGCCGGGCATTTCGTCTCTGACAGCGTTCGCAATGCGCGTGTCTCGATCGCGCTCGGCGATCGGGTCGTCGCTCTCGGACCCAGCGATGCCTCGGGCTGCTTCGCCGCCGACATCCCGCTCGGCGGCGACGAAGCGGCGCGCCTGGCGCGTGACGGCCTCGTCGCCTTCGAGTCGCTGCCCACCCCGGGCCAGCCAAGCCGATTTCGTGGCACGGCCCTGCTGGTGCCGGCCGAGGGCGTGACGGTGGTCACCGACATGGACGACACGATCAAGGAAACCAACATCAAGGACCGCGCCGAGGCCAAGGCGAACACCTTCGTGCGGCCGTTCCGGCCGGTGGCCGGCATGGCCGAGCTCTATCGTGCATGGCAGCAGGCCAGCAGCGCGGCCGTGCACTTCCATGTCGTCTCGGCCGGTCCGTGGCAGTTCCACGAACCGCTGCGGCGCTTCACAGAGCACGAGGGCTTTCCGGCGTTCACCGGGGACATGCGCTGCATCGACATCACCGACCCGGGCGTGCTGATCGACGAAACCGTGAAGGCCGATCCGCGGCGGCTGCAGGACTTCAAGGTTGCGGCGATCCGCGCGCTGCTGACGCGCTTGCCGCAGCGCCATGTGGTGCTGGTCGGCGATTCAGGTGAGCGCGACCCCGAGGTCTATGCGGCTATCGTCAAGGACTTCGGCGCGCGCGTCGATGCGGTCTACATCCGCAATGTCAGCGGCGAAGGCCAGGGCGCGAAGCGCTACGACGATCTGTTTCGGCCCTTGAACGCATTGCGCAAGCTGCAGGTGTTCGAGCGGCCCGACGAGTTGCCGCAGCGGCTGGGCGATGCGCGCTGACGCGAGCCCGTATCTGCGCCAGAAACCGGACTTAAGCGCAAAAAAGCCAAAACCGTGGCTTTTTAGCTGTCTTTTAGCCTCCATGTCCAATAAATACGGGCGTAGCAAGCTACAGAATTAATAGCACGGCAAAGCCAAACTCACGCGATTCGGAGTTAGGTTTTGTATTTCAGCAATCCAGATTTCCTTGTCCCGACCTGGCTGCTACGGGAGCCAGTGGCGGCGGCCAGCGTCATCGGTGTAGATGTCTTCGCGACGGTTTCCATGCGAGGTGACGTGGTAGGAGGCACCGGGGAATTCAATGCGTAAGGGGACGCGCATGCGGAAGTTTAGGCAGGGCTGTTGAAATGCAAGACCTGACCCCGATTTCCTGCTCGCCCCGCTTGTCCGTCGCCACCCTGCGCATTCCGCGCCAGAGGTTCGACTCCCAGGCGCAAATGGACTTCGCCCGGCGGCTGTCCTACAACCCCTGGCACAGCATTGCCGAGCACCGCCCGCTGGGCAACCAGAGCCGCGCCCGGCAGCGCATCTACCTGGAGCTTTCCAGGCTGCGGCATGAGATGAATGCCGTGCCCCACTTCGAGCCGACGGGCGATGAGGTGTTCGACTTATAGAGATGGGGATTTGTGTTGCTATTAAATATATAGCTAAGTATGACCGTGGTTATTTGGCTAGAAGCACTTTTGGCTGAAATTTAGCACGTTTGACGCTGAAAAACGCCTTCACGTTACGCACATTGGCGTTGCTGGTGAAAAGCCGCTGCGCCAGCGCCAGGTAGCCCGGCATGTCGGCGACATGCACGACCAGCATGAAATCAGGCCCCGGTGACACCCGGTAGCACTGCTGGACCGCCGCATCCTTCACCACCCGCTCCTCAAACGCATCCTGCTGCTCGGCGCCTTGCCGGTCTAGCGTGATCTCGACCAGCGCCGTCAGGCCATGACCCAGCACGGCAGCCAGCTTGTCCGGATTCAGCACGGCGATTTCGCGCGCTATCAGCCCGGTGTCGCGCAGCCGCTTGACGCGCCGCAGACAGGTCGGCGGCGAGATGTGCACACGTGCGGCAAGCGCCTGGTTGCTGGGCGTCGCATCGTCCTGCAGCGCATTGAGCAGTTTCACATCGATTTCATCAAGCGATATTTGTTCCATAGATTGATTATTAATGGAATTTAATTCCATTAATTGCAAGATAAGAAATTAAATTTCATAAATTGAAAAAAAATGATTACACCGGAAAAATGTCATTGCGTAGCATAGCGGCATTGAATTTCTTAGGAGTACGGCCATGTGCGGCATCGTTGCAGCAGTCTCGACGCGAAATATTGTTCCCATCCTGGTCCAGGGCCTGCAAAGGCTGGAGTACCGGGGCTATGACTCGTGCGGCGTCGCGGTGTATGCCGACGGCCTGAAGCGGGCGCGCAGCACCTCGCGCGTGGCCGAGCTGCAGCAGCAGGTCAGCAGCGAGCACTTCGAGGGCGGCACCGGCATCGCCCACACCCGCTGGGCCACGCACGGCGCGCCCGCCATCCACAACGCCCATCCGCATTTCAGCCACGGCAGCGGCCAGGCCAGCGGCAAGCCCGGCAAGGTGGCGCTGGTGCACAACGGCATCATCGAGAATCACGACGAACTGCGGGCTGGTCTGCAGGCCAGGGGCTATGTCTTTGAAAGCCAGACCGACACCGAAGTCATCGTGCACCTCATGGAAAGCCTGTACGACGGCGACCTGTTTGAAGCGCTCAAGGCGGCCGTCGCGCAGCTGCACGGCGCTTATGCGATTGCCGCCTTCTGCAAGGACGAGCCCCACCGCGTGGTGGGCGCCCGCGCCGGCTCGCCGCTGATTCTGGGCGTGGGTGCCGGCCACTCCGAAAATTTCCTGGCGAGCGACGCGATGGCGCTGGCTGGCGTGACCGACCAGATCGTCTACCTCGAAGAGGGCGATCTCATCGACCTGCAGCTGGGCAAGTACTGGGTGTTTGACCGCCATCACAAGGCCGTGCAGCGCGAGGTCAAGACCGTGCACGCCCACAGCGGTGCGGCCGAACTGGGGCCGTATCGCCACTACATGCAAAAAGAGATTTTCGAGCAGCCACGGGCCGTTGCCGACACCCTCGAAGGCGTCAAGAGCATCGTCCCCGAACTGTTTGGCGACGGCGCTTATCGCGTCTTCAAGGACATCGACTCGGTGCTGATCCTGGCCTGCGGCACCAGCTACTACAGTGGCTGCACGGCCAAATACTGGCTGGAATCGATTGCCAAAATTCCGACGCAAGTGGAGGTGGCCAGCGAGTACCGCTACCGCAGCTCGGTGCCCAACCCGCGCACGCTGGTCGTCACCATCACGCAAAGCGGCGAAACCGCCGACACCCTGGCGGGCCTGCGGCATGCGCAGGGCCTGGGCATGAGCCAGACGCTCACCATCTGCAATGTGGCCACCTCGGCCATGGTGCGCGAGTGCAAGTTCGCCTACATCACGCGCGCCGGCGTCGAGATCGGCGTGGCATCGACCAAGGCCTTTACCACCCAGCTGGTCGGCCTGTTCCTGCTGACGCTGACGCTGGCGCAATCACGCGGCTTCCTGACGGACGACGAGGAAGCGGCCCACCTCAAGGCCATGCGCCACCTGCCCGCCGCCCTGCAGGCCGTGCTGGCGCTGGAGCCGCAGGTCATCAGCTGGGCCGAAGACTTCGCGAAAAAGGAAAACGCGCTCTTCCTGGGGCGCGGCATGCACTACCCGATCGCGCTCGAAGGCGCGCTCAAGCTGAAAGAAATCAGCTACATCCACGCCGAAGCCTACCCGGCCGGCGAACTCAAGCACGGCCCGCTGGCACTGGTCACCAGCGCCATGCCGGTGGTCAGCGTCGCGCCGCACGACGCGCTGCTGGAAAAGCTCAAAAGCAATATGCAGGAAGTGCGCGCGCGCGGCGGCGTGCTCTACGTGCTGGCCGACGCCGACAGCCGCATCGACAACAGTGAAGGCGTGCACGTCATCCGCATGCCCGAGCACTACGGCGTGCTGAGCCCGCTGCTGCATGTCGTGCCGCTGCAGCTGCTGGCCTATCACACGGCAGTGGCGCGCGGGACGGATGTGGACAAACCGCGCAATCTTGCAAAGAGTGTGACCGTCGAATGACGGGCACGGCGCGCGCAGCGCTGTTCCGTGCAATTAAAGTCGTAAACAGGTTAATAAAGTCGTAAACACGGGTCTAGCATTCATGCGGGTTTGCGGCCTGTGGAATTGAAACCACATATTTTTAAAGTCGTAAACAAGATAGCGTATGACAGTCTTAGAAAGACCTGTGACGCCGGCAGAAGTCTCAATTGTGCTTCGGCGTCTGATTGACCATCTCGTCCCTGGCGGAGTCCCTTTCTACGTCAACGTATCACCTACGCCAGGGGGCGTCGTAGACGAGTGCTTCCCTTTGGTGGATCAACGGGTGCTAGTTGAGGGTGGCCAAACCATAAAACACACGCCCCGTTTACACAGAATTCGGGACACCCTCTCAAGATTCGATGGAAAGATTGGGTCAGGCTTCAGTGCAATTCAACAACTCCAGCATTTCAACGATTGGCTTGCCGTTCAAGAGCCGAGCCGTGACCCCATCTTCCAAGGCGCGATTAACGTGCTTCGAAATTCAATGGCGACTGGTCGAACGTAAGCGTGCGGCAAACCCATCTTGAGATAGCACCTGGACTCGTGCATCGTGTGCACGATGAAGATCATGCACACCATGGCGAGCGATGCGCTCGCTCCAACCCCCAAGAGACGCCTTTATAGCCCCGAACTCTAGAGCAAGGTGGTTACTCAGACGCAGATAGCAGTGTGCCAAGACCTTTGGCACACTTGCTGCCCATGGTGTTGGAACAACCGTCCGTGGCAGACCTGAGCGCAGAGCAGCTACGCGAGCTGGCCAGCCGGCTGGTGACGGATGTGCGGCACAAAACAAGCCCTGATCGACAAGCTCACGCACGAGAACGCGGTGCTCAAGCGGCTGAAGTTCGCCGCGCAGTCCGAGCGCTACAGCACCGAACAAAGAAGCCTGCTGGACGAGACCCTGGACAGCGACCTGCAGGCAGTCAGCGATGAGATCGCGAAGAATGCCACACCTGTGGCGCTTGCCCCTCCCGCGAAGCAACAACCCAAACGCCAGCTGCTGCCGGCCCACCTGCCGCGCCGTGAAATCCGTCATGAGCCCGAGTCCACCACCTGTGGCTGCGGCTGCCAGATGAGGCGCATCGGCGAGGACGTTGCCGAGAAACTGGACTACGAGCCGGGCGTGTTCACGGTGGAGCGCCACATCCGGGGCAAGTGGGCCTGCGCGACATGCGAAACGCTGGTGCAAGCGCCGGTGGACGCTCACGTCATTGACAAAGGGATCCCGACTACCGGGCTGCTGGCCCAGGTGCTGATCGCCAAGTTTGCCGATCACCTGCCGCTGTACCGCCAGGAGGCGATCTTTGCCCGGGCCGGCCTTGGCATTGCCCGCTCGACACAGGCGCAGTGGGTGGGTTCCTGCGGCGTGCAGCTGCAGCCGCTGGTGGATGCGCTCAAGGATGAAATGCTCAAGCACAGTGTGCTGCACGCGGACGAGACGCCGGTGCAGATGCTCAAGCCCGGCCGTGGCAAGACGCACCGGGCCTACCTGTGGGCCTATGCGCCGGGGTCGTTTGAAGACCTAAGGTCTCGCGCAAAAATAAATTGATAAAGTTTTAAGAATGTGTTCTAAAGCGGAATGCAAATTGCAGCCGCAATAGAACTGATCGAATCGAAGTACCGAGCCCTTGCCGCCGTG
>JBKJKI010000313.1:0-12396 GCA_046597475.1 Polaromonas sp.
CAGTCAGACCTGGTGGCCGCGCTGGGTCGGGCCGCCGACCCGGCCGCATGAAGCCGGCTCGTTGCTTACGGGCACTGGCCGCCGGGCTGGCTGGCTTTCTTCAGGTAGGCGATCAGGTCGGTTCGTTCCTGCGCATCCTTCACGCCGGCGTAACCCATGGAGGTGCCCGGAACGGTTTTTGCAGGGTCGGCCAGGAACAGCGCCAGCGTTTTTTCATTCCACACAATGCCGGATTTCTTCATGGCGTCCGAGTAGTCAAAACCCGGCACGCTGCCCGCCTTGCGGCCGAACAGGCCGCAGTGCCTGGGGCCGGTGCGGTCACGCTCCAGAGCGTGGCAGGCAAAGCATCGCGTGTAGACCTGCTCGCCCCGCACCACGTCGCCCTTGAGGGGCGCCGCGCCCACGGCAGCGCTGAACAGCGCGCTGATGAAAAGGGTGGTCGGCAGACGCATGGGATGACTCCTTTTTCGTGAGACCGCCTGGGTCTTCAGGCCATGAAGGCCGAAGGAACCGGGTTTTCGCCCACCGCATTGCGCAGGATGGCCCAGTGCATGGCCTCGTCGCCCAGGATGCTGGCGGCTGCCTTGGCCAGCTCGCGGTCGCCGAACAGCGGCACGGCGCCCAGATACGCGCTGACCGCGCCTTTTTCCAGCATGGCGGCGAAGCGCAGGACATCGGCCTGGCTTTTGAGCGTGTCCAGCGGGAAGGCGTACTGGGCTTTGGCGATCACGGGCTTGCCGCCCAGCTTGCTGACGACCGAAACCAGCAGCGCGGCATGCTCCTTGTGATGGCCCTGGAACTGGACGGCCAGATCAAGCACGGGCTTTTGCAGCAGGCCGCTTTCGGCGCCGGCCTGGTAGGCGGCAATGGCTTCGAGTTCCGCGCCCAGCGCCGAGTTCAGAATGCCGACATCGTTGCCGGGTGATTTGGTCTTGCTGGCGGTCGCCGCCAGGCTTTCCCGCCCGGCCAGCAGGGCAATGGCGGTTCCGGACAGGGTCAGGCCGCTGGCCCGGAGCATGCTCCGGCGGCTGGAAAGAAGTTCTTCGCCGTGGCGGATAAAGCTGAAAGACATGATGGAATTCCTCAAAGTGGATAAAGCGCAGGCGAAGCTATCCCCTCAAGCCACCTGCGCTGTGCATGGCTTGACTGGCAGGGTGACAAGTGGGAGGCCGGGCGCTAGGGCGGTGGGGTGCTGCCAACGCCGCCGCCATGGCGAATCGCCCGCAGCACGATGTCCACCATGCGGTCGCAACGCCCGCCTTCAAAGGCAAACGAATCCTGCAGGCCGGCCTTCACATCACGCAGCAGGGCCAGCTGCAGGAGCTTGCGGGCCCGGAACAGCCGCGTCTTGACGAGGGCCGGTGAAATCTCCAGGCATTGCGAGGTTTCCTCGACGCTCAACTCTTCAACGGCCCGCAGCATGAACACGGTGCGCAAGTCGTCTGGCAGATGGTCGATCCTGGTTTCAAGGAGACACCTGAGTTCCTCACGCATGGCCAGGTCCTCCGGGGTTTCCGAGAGCATGAGTTCGATCGCGTCAAGGGCGTGGTTGTCGTTCATGGCAAATGCCGTATCGCCGTCCAGGCGTTGTCCGGCACCGGCCCGCTGGCGTTTCTTGCCCAGCGCTTCGTTGATGACGATGCGCGTCAGCCAGGTGGAAAGTTGCGCCGTACCCTGGTAACTTTTCAGGGCGACGAAGGCACGCAGATAGGCTTCCTGAACGGCATCCTCGGCATCACCATCGGAGTGCAGGATGCTGCGCGCCACGCGGAACAGTCGCCGGTTGTGCGTGCGCATCAGCTGCTCGAAAGCGAGCAGGTTGCCTGCGGCAAGCTGTGCCAGCAACTGCTCCCTGGCAATTTCGGCAACGGGGGCTGTCGGGTCCGCGGCTGTGGGCGTCAAGGTCTGCATGCGTTCACCTCAGGTTGGTCGGTCATGCTTCATTAGATGGTTCACCCGGCTGAAAGGTTACAGCCATCTTGCCGCGATTTCTTCCAGGCGACCGGGCCTGCCGGAGCGGAGTCAAGCCGGTGACGAAAGAGTCAGGCGCCTGCTGGCGGGAATCGCCCTGCGTGGCCGTGTCGCCCAGCACCGCCTGCAGCGCGCTCAGGCCGGGCCGGTGCAGCAGGGCCAGTTGCTCCAGATGCTGCGCGCCTTTGGGCGTCAGGCTCACTTCGACGCGCCTTTTGTCCTCGCTGCTGCGCCGGCGCCTCACCAGACCAGCGGCCTCACACCTGGAAACCAGCGAGACCACGCCGTGGGGCTGGGCCTGCAGCCGCTCGGCAAGCTCGCCAACGGTGGCCCAGTCGCGTCCCGGGAAACCCTTGATCTGGAGCAGCAGCAGGTACTGCAGTGGCGTAATGCCGCCGTCTCGGGCCAGTTCCTCGTCCAGCCGCAAAAAACAGCGCAGCTGGTAGCGGAAATCCGCCAGCCGCTCAAACTCGGCCTTGGACATTTTGGGAGAGGGAGAGGCGGGTGTGGTCATGGGGACAATCAACCTTGACACTCGAATATATATCACATTGTGATGTAATATGGGCTTGCAGGCCAGCGCGAAATGCCGCCTGCATTTCAATCAGCCATGAAACTCAACATCCTGTCTGACCTGCACCTGAGTTGCGGTGCGCTCGATATTCCCCGGACCGACGCCGATGTGGTCATTCTGGCGGGAGACATTGCCCGGCCCCGGGAAGCCGTTGCTTGGGCGCGGGGCTTTGACAGGCCGGTCCTCTATGTGCCCGGCAACCACGAGTTCTACGGCGGCAGCCTGAGCGGCACCTTGCGGGAGCTCAGGCGGCTGTGTGCCGGTTCGCACATCCAGTTGCTCGATGGCGACGAGGTCTTCATCGGCGGAGTGCGATTCCTGGGCACCACCTTGTGGACCGATTTCGGACTCTTCGGCCAGGGCGGGCAACGTTCGCAGGCCATGCAGGAGGCGCAAAAATTCATACGTGATTTCCAGAAGATCCAGGTCAGCGATCTGCCGGGCCAGTTGTTCACGCCCGACGATTGCGCTGCTCTGTGCCTGGCGAACGCCAGCTGGCTGGAGCAGCGGCTGGCTGTTGCGCATACAGGGCCTACGGTGGTCATTACCCATCACGCGCCCTCGCGCCAGAGCATTCATCCGCGGTTTGCCGGCTCTGCGCTGAATGCGTGCTTTGTGTCCGACCTCGATCGCCTGACCGACATCGGCCGGGCGCAGCTCTGGATACACGGCCACACCCATGACAGTTTTGACTACCGGATAGAAGGCACGCGGGTAGTCTGCAATCCACGCGGCTATTCCAGGGACGGGGTCAATGAAAACCCCTTGTTTGACAGCCATTTTCTGGTTGAACTCGACCTGAAGGAGTGACGGCATGAGCACACCCTGGTTCTCAAAAGCGCTTGGCGACGGTGTCTGGGCCTACAGCAAGACCGACAATATCAAGGATTTGTTCCAGCCGCTGTATGTGCTGGCCGGGCGACCCGTTGATATGGCGGTATTTACCCGGCATGAATCCGAAGGGCGATTGCACTGCGAGGTCATCGCCTACTTTTCTCCAGCGGCCGCAACCGTCGCCCATGTGTTGCATGCCCAGCCCTGTGACAAGCCCGAGTGCCACGAGCTTGACCTGCTCGCCGGGGAGCGCGCCTGCTGGCCGCTGCTTTTTCCCGAGACTGCGCCCCAGGAGCCGCGCCTTAACGCGCCGCAGTGAGTTTGTGGCTCATGAAGAAGCGCAGCATTTCCTGCGTGGCATCCGGGCCCCTGGCCTCGGTGTAGGAGCCGCGCGGGTTGCCGCCCGACCAGGCGTGGCCCGCACCATGCACCGCCCAGTGCTCTGCCTGTACCCTGCCGTCGGCCTGGCGGTAGACGTGGCGCGTGTACTCCAGGCCGTTGCGGCTGCGCGAGCGTTCAAGTGTTGGCGTTGCGGCGCCCGCGCTGGCCGCAACGGCGCGCTCGCCATTGACGGGGTGGACGGTGCCGTCCTGGTCGCCGTGAAAGACGATGGTCGGCGGCGTCCGGCCGCCCGGCGCCGTGACGCTGCCACCCGTTTTCATTGCGCTCAGCGCCTCTTGCACATTGGCCGCCGCGCCGGCCGGCAGGCCTGAGTGCACCCCCACGGCAGCGAAGAGCTCAGGGTAGGCTTCGCCGAGGATGGCAGCCATGGCGCCGCCGGCTGAAAGGCCGGCCACGTACACGCGCTGCGGGTCGATGTGGTGCTGCTCCATCACGGCGCGCGTCATGCCCGCCAGAAGGGCCGGTTCACCACGACCGCGCTTCTGGTGGTTGTGCTTGAACCAGTTCCAGCAGCGTGAAGGGTTGGCGCTTTGCGCCTGCGCCGGGTAAAGCACAAAAAAACCCTGCTTGAGCGCCGCCTCGTTCATGCCGGTGCCGGCGGCGAAATCGTCGGGGTTTTGCGTGCAGCCATGCAGCATCACGACCAGGGGCAGGGGGCCTGAGGCGGTCGCCGGGGGCAGGTAAAGCTTGTAGTCGCGCGCGGCCGAGCCTTCACGGTGACTGCCCGCGATGAACTGGCTGCCGGCCCGCGAGGTCTGCGCGGGCTGCCCGGATTGCGCGGGCTCGGTCGCTTCGCGCCGGACCTCGCGCGCCTGCACGTCAATCACGTCGAAGTCGCTGCGCGCAACGCTCGCCGCAGGGTCCGGGAAGCTTTTTCCCGCCAAGGCGGCCTGGATCGCGGCGGTTGCTGCCTGCAGCTTGCCGCCCTGTGTCAGTCGGGTGGCTTGCGAGAGCAGGCGTTGAAAATGGGGGTTCATGGAATTCCTTGGTGGGTGTTTAGTGGATGCGGCCGGCCAGCGCTGCTTTCACGGCCGGGCTGGCATGCAGCGCGCCCAGCACCGTGATGGACTCAATGGCGGCCAGCGCCAGCTCCGGGCTGACATCCGGCGCGATGCTGGCCAGGCCAAGCACGCGAATCTGCAGCGCTTCACCCGCCGCCTGCACGGCGCGCAGCTGGTCGGCGCTGAAATGCTGAATGCCGAGCACCAGCGTCTTGCGTGCGACCACCTGTTTCACCACCTCGGCGTGCGCCGCCAGGTGGCTGCGTATGGCCGTGCGGATCAGGTCGGTGCGGTTGGCATAAAAGCCCTCCTGGACCAGAAGATCAATCTGGCCGAGATCGACATAGCCCAGATTGATGGTGATTTTTTCATCGGCCGGTTTGAGGCTGCCGGACGGCTTCAGAGGTTTGGCTGACATATAAACCATCTTAGCACCATCCATGTGGATGGTTAGTTGGTATTTGATGCTCGCGTTCGCGACTTCGAATGGCCCTGCAGGTGGCGGCACCGGGCAATGACTTTCTGCTGCAGCGCACAATGGCGTTCATGAAAGCACCCCCAAGACTGCAATCCCTCGTTGAAGAGGGTCTGATCGACACCGTCATACGCCAACTCATGAGCGGCAAGGAAGCCATGGTTTATGTGGTGCGTTGCGCAGGCGAGACACGCTGCGCCAAGATCTACAAGGAAGCCAGCCAGCGCAGCTTTCGCCAGGCGGTGGACTACACCGAGAACCGCAAGGTCAAGAACACCCGCCAGGCCAGGGCCATGGCCAAGGGTACGAAATTTGGCCGGCAGGCCAGCGAAGCCGCCTGGCAGAGCGCCGAGGTCGATGCGCTTTATCGCCTGGCCGATGCCGGGGTGCGCGTGCCCAAGCCCTACAATTTCTGCGACGGCGTGCTGCTGATGGAGCTGGTCACTGACGAGCACGGTGATGCCGCGCCCCGGCTCAATGACGTGGTGTTTACGCCTGAACAGGCGCGAGCCCACCACGCCAGCCTGTTAACCGAGGTCATTCGCATGCTGTGCGCCGGTGTGGTTCACGGCGATCTTTCGGAATTCAACATCCTGCTGGCGGCCGACGGGCCGGTCATCATCGATCTGCCCCAGGCGGTGGATGCCGCCGGCAACAACCACGCCCAGCGCATGCTGCTGCGCGACGTGGCCAATCTGCGGCATTTTTTCGGCCAGTTTGCGCCCGAGCTGCTGCAGATTGACCATGGACACGAGATGTGGGATTTGTACCAGCGCGGCGTGCTCTACCCCGATACCCTGCTTACCGGCCGTTTCGAGCGCAAGAGCGGGCCGGTCGATCTGGGCGGCGTGCTGCGCGAAATCGACGACGCCAGCGCGCAAGAGGCCGCGCGAAGGCTGCGCATGCACGCGGCGGGTTGAGGGCTGAAGTTCCGGGCCCTGCCTTTACGTGACCGATTCAATGGGTTGACCAAGCGTGAAATAAAAGGTCGCACCTTGATTCAGGGTGCTTTGAGCCCAGACACGGCCGCCGTGGCGCTCAATCACCCGCTTCACGGTGGCCAGCCCGATGCCGGCGCCGGAGAATTCCTCGGGCGAATGAAGGCGTTCGAAGGTGCCAAAAAGCTTGTGCTCGAAAGCCATGTCGAAGCCGACACCGTTGTCCCTGACAAAAAAGACGGTTTCTCCGTCCTTGCCCGGCTTGCTGCCCACATGGATCTGCGCCCGTGCCCGGGTGGAGGTGAACTTCCACGCATTGTCCAACAGGTTTTCAAAGACAGCCGACAACAGGCGGCGGTCACCGTGCGCGCTCAGCCCGTCCTGAATGTGCACCTGCGCCAGGCGTTCCGGTGCGCGCGCCTGGCAATCCGATCTGACGCGTCGGGCGAGGGTTGAAAGATCGACCATCTCGGCCCTGATCTGCTCGCGCGACAGCTTGGCAAGCGTCAGCAAGCCCTCGATCAGCTCGGCCATCTGCTGGGCCCCGGCACGGATACGGTCCAGGTAGTGCCTGCCCTTTTCGCTGAGCTGGTCGCCTTCGAGTTTTGCCAGCAGCTGGCTGAAGCCGTAAATGGTGTTCAGCGGTGAGCGCAGGTCATGGGACACTGAATACGAAAACGCCTCCAGCTCGCGGTTTGCCACCTTCATCTGCGAGGTGCGCAATTGCACCCGCTCCTGAAGTGCGCTGTTGAGCTTGAGAATTTCTTCCTGCTGCCGCCTGCGCTCCGTGATGTCGCGCTCGACGGCGACCCAATGGGTATACCTGCCAGCTTCGTCGGCGATGGGCGCCAGATCGATTTCCAGCCACAGCTCCTCGCCCGCCTTGGTATAGCTGGCAATTTCAGCGCGTACCGCGCGGCCGTTTTTCACGGCGTCGAGAATCCGGTCCAGTTCGACAGACCGGGATTTGGGCCCCATGAGCATTTTCGGGGTATTTCCGGTCGCCTCCTGCCGGCTGTAGCCGGTATTGCGCTCGAAAGCGTCGTTCACAAAAACGATACGCCCGCCGGTTTCGTCGAAAGGCTCGGCCTGCGTGATGATCACGATGTCGTTCACGCGGGCCACGGCCGTTTCCAGCAACTGCAGCTGTGACTGCTCTGACCGTCGCTGGGTAATGTCCTGCAGGTAGACCGCGATGCCTGCTTCAGTCGGGTAGACATGAATCTCAAACCAGGCCTCCAGCGACGGGGAAAACGCCTCGAAATGGGTCGTTCTCTGTGTTTCAACCGTTCTGCGGTACTCCCACTCGATGCTCGTTCCCATGACCCCGGGAAACTCCTGCCACAGGTTCCTGCCCCGCAGGTGTCCACGGCCGCGCTTGAGCATGCCCTCGGCCCGGCTGTTCAGGAAAGTAAAGTTCCAATCCTTGTCGAGCAGGTAAAAGCCATCGGTGATGCTTTCGAGCGTGGTGCGCAGCTGCGTCTCCAGTGCGAGGGCGCGCGCCTCCGTGTCCTTTTGCTCCGAGATGTCCTGGAACGCGCCCTGAATACGGATGATCTTCCCGGTTTCATCGCGCACCGCCTCGCCGATGGAGCGGACCCAGATGCGGCGCCCCCTGGCGGTGATCTTGGGCAGCATAAATTCGTAGGGCGTGCCATGTTGCACGCAGGCCTCCACGTGACGGATCACGGTCGCCCGGTGCTCCGGAAGAAAATAGCCGATGCCCTCGTCCAGCGTAGGCTGATAGCCGGGCGGCACGTCGTGTATCGCGCAGTTCTCGTCCGACCAGGTGAGCTTGCGCTCAGGCAGTTCAATCGTCCAGCCCCCAAGGCGTGCGACCCGGCCGGCAATCCGCACCATGGCGTGGTTTTCCTCGAGGCGCGCGGCATCCTGTTTCAGCCCGTCGATGTCGGTGACGGTACCCAGCCATCGTCCCGGTTGCGCCCCTGAATCCCCCTGCGGCAGCGCGCGGTCCAGCATCCAGCGGTAGCTGCCGTCGGCCCGGAGCAGCCGGTATTCGACCTCATGGGCAGTGCCATCGGCCGGTGCCTGTTCCCACAGGCGCGCGACCCGAGGGCGGTCATCGGGGTGAACCAGCTCGCTCCAGCCATGGCCAAGACTCCGGGCAACGGGTACACCCGTGTAGTCCGCCCATTGCTGGTTCACGTAGGCGCGCGAGCCGTCGGACCGTCCCAGCCAGACGATCTGCGGCATCGCATCCGTGAGCAGGCCAAACTGTGCCTCGCCCGTGGGCCAGGCCTCATCGGCAAGCGGGTTCCCGGCCAAGCCCTGCGGGGGGCCTGCCACAGGGGCCGGCTCCCTGAGGGAAGCCTTGCACCGATTGAGCAACCGTCTGACGATGTCCATTTAGTCCGCCTCCTGCTGGCAGTATAGAAAGTGTGACAGCGCCCGCGGCGATCGGCGGGTCATACGCGCCTGGCAAGTCCGGTCAAAGCAGGCCCTCATACGCGATCGTCAGGGGGGCATGGTCGCTGAAGCGCTGCACCTTGTGAATCTCCGCCGAGCGCGCGGTGGCGGCGATGGCCGGCGTGGCCAGGTGGTAGTCCAGCCGCCAGCCGACGTTCTTGGCATAGGCCTGGCCGCGGTTGCTCCACCAGGTGTAGGCGTCGCCGGTGGTTTCGGGGTGCAGTTTGCGATACACGTCGACCATGCCGCCGCCGGACGCCATGAGTAGATCGGCGGCTTTGTTGGCCTGGGCGATATCTTCTTTGGCGTCCTGCACAGCCTCCGCGGCCGCGCGCCGCGAAGGGCCGCCCCGAGCAAGCGCAGCCCCCTCGGGGGGCAGCGAACCACTCGAAGCGGGGAGCGTGGGGGCCAGTAATTCGGTCATCCAGGCGCGTTCTTCTGGCAAAAAACCGCTGTTTTTGCGGTTGCCCTTGAAGTTTTTCAGATCGATCTCCTGGTGCGCGATGTTGATGTCGCCGCAGAGCACGAAGTCGCGCGTCTCTTTCAGGGCCAGCAGCCGCGGGTACAGCTCGGCCAGGAAGCGGAACTTGGCGGCCTGGCGCTCCTCGCCCGAGGAGCCGCTGGGGAAATAGCAGCTGATGATGGAGAGCTTGCGGCCCGGGCGGTCAAAGCGCAGTTCCACATAGCGGCCTTCGGCGTCAAACTCGGGCGAGTCATAGCCCACAATCACGTCGCTGGGCTCGTGCTTTGTATAGATACCCACGCCGGAATAGCCTTTTTTCTCGGCAAAATGAAAATGCCCCTTGAGGCCGGCGATTTCCTCGAAGCGCCCGCTCAGGTCGGCGGCCTGCGCCTTGAGTTCCTGCACGCAAATACAATCCGGCATGGACTGGGCAAGCCACTCCTGCAGGCCTTTGCTGGCGGCGGAGCGGATACCGTTGAGATTGAGACTGGTTAATTTGAACATGGGACTTTCAATGAGCACGACAGGGCAGACAGCTGACAGGGACGCACAAGCGCTGCCAACAGGCAGCCTGGCAAAGGAATTCGTGCAGTTCGCCGTTGAATCGGGCGTGCTGCGTTTTGGCAAGTTCAAGACCAAGGCCGGGCGCATGAGCCCCTACTTTTTCAATGCGGGCCTGTTTGACGATGGCGCCAAGCTGGGCCGGCTGGCGCAATTCTATGCGCGCCTGCTGGTCGCCGAGGAGCAGCGCAGCGGCCTGCAGTTCGACATGATTTTCGGCCCGGCCTACAAGGGCATCCCGCTGGCCGCCACGGTGGCGGTCGAGCTGGCGCGGCTGGGCCGCAACCTGCCGTTTGCCTACAACCGCAAGGAGGCCAAGGACCATGGCGAGGGCGGCACGCTGGTCGGCGCGAAGGTGCAGGGGCGGGTGCTGATCATCGACGACGTGATGTCGGCCGGCACGGCGGCGCGCGAGTCGGTTGCCATCATCAGGGCGGCCGGCGCCACGCCCCACGCGGTGGCCATTGCGCTGGACCGGCAGGAAAAAGCCACGGAAAACGGGGTCGATGTCGACTACAGCGCCGTGCAATATGTGACCCGGCAACTGGGCCTGCAGGTTTGTGCGATTGCGCGACTGACCGACTTGCTGCAGTATCTGTCCAACCAGGGCAGTGCCGCAACCGATGGCGGCGACGCCCTGTCCATGCAGTCCCATTACCAGTCCGTGCTGGCTTACCGTGAACGCTACGGCGTTGATTGAGGAAACAAAATTGCTCTTGCAAACAGCACTTCGTGGTGTGGCCGGGCTGGTCTGCGTGGCCGGCTTGTGGGGTCAGGCGCCGGCCCAGGGTATTTACACCTGCGTGGACGGCAAGGGCCGCAAGATCACGGCGGATCGGAAGATCGCCGAATGCATAGACCGCACGCAGCAGGAGCTGACACCGTCAGGCCTGGTCAAGCGCCAGGTCGGGCCGACGCTGACAGCGCATGAGCAGGCTGCGCAGGACGACAAAGACAGGCTGGCCGCCGAAGCGCTGGCGCGGGAAGCCGAAGACAAGCGGCGCGACCGCGCCCTGCTGCTGCGTTACCCGACCCGCGCGGTGCACGAGCAGGAGCGCGCCACGGCGCTGGAGCAGATCGACGAAGTCATCAAGGCCGCGAGCAAGAGAACCGCCGAGCTCGCCGAGCACCGCAAGGCCGTCAGCAGCGAGTTCGAGTTCTATGTCAAGGACCCGTCACGGGCGCCGGCCTCGCTCAAGCGCCGGCGCGATGAAAACGACGCCAGCGTGTCGGTGCAGCAGCGCTTCATTGCCGAGCAGCAGCAGGAGAAAAAACGCGTTAACCAGCGCTTTGACGAAGAGCTGGCCAAGCTCAAGCAGCTCTGGCCGGCCCTGACCGCTGCCCCGGCGGCGGTCAGCAACGGCAAAACCAGCACAAAAAACTGAATTGGCAGCCAAATAGGGTTAAAGCCCAATGAATACGGGCAATGTTTGCTATTATTTATATAGCAATTCATGGCCGGGGCCTGCCAGCCCCTTGCGCCCCATGAAGGCTTTCAGGTCAGTTTTTTCTTCAGCAGCTCATTGACCTGCGCCGGATTTGCCTTGCCCTTGCTGGCCTTCATGGCCTGGCCGACCAGCGCGTTGAAGGCCTTGGTATTGCCGGCTTTGACTTCCTCGACGTTTTTGGCGTTGGCCGCCAGCACCTCGTCAATGATTTTCTCCAGCTCGCCGCTGTCGCTCATCTGCTTCAGGCCCTTGGCGGCTATGAGTGCGTCGACATCGCTGCCTTCGCCTGTCCACAGCGCGTCAAACACCTGGCGGGCGGCGTTGTTGGAGATCGTGCCGTCGGCGATGCGGGTGATCAGTTGAGCCAGCTGCGCCGTGCTGACGGCGGTGGCGTCAATCGATTTTTCCTCAGCGTTCAGCCGGCGCGACAGCTCGCCCATGACCCAGTTGCTGGCCAGCTTGGGCTGCCCGCTGTCCTTCGCTACCTCTTCAAAATAGGCCGCCGTGGCCTTGCTTTGCGTCAGCTGGCCGGCGTCGTATTCGCTCAAGCCGTAGCAGGCCACAAAGCGCGCCGCCATCACGCGCGGCAGCTCGCTCATCTCCGAGCGGGTCTTTTCCACCCATTCGCGCGAGATCACCAGCGGCGGCAAGTCCGGGTCGGGGAAGTAGCGGTAATCGGCCGCGTCTTCCTTGCTGCGCATGCTGCGCGTCTCGCCCGTGTCGGGGTCAAACAGCACGGTCGCCTGCTGAATCGCGTGGCCGTCCTCGATTTGTTCAATCTGCCAGCGCATCTCGTAGTCCATGGCCTGCTGCATGAACTTGAAGCTGTTCAGGTTCTTGATCTCGCGCCGCGTGCCCAGCGGTGCGCCGGGCTTCCTGACCGAGACGTTGGCGTCGCAGCGGAAGCTGCCTTCCTGCATGTTGCCGTCGCAGATGCCGATCCAGGTCACGATCTTGTGCAGCTCTTTCGCGTACGCCACGGCCTCTTCGGATGAGCGCATGTCGGGCTCGGTGACGATTTCCAGCAGCGGCGTTCCGGCGCGGTTCAGGTCGATGCCGCTTTGCCCGATGAAGTCTTCGTGCAGCGACTTGCCAGCGTCTTCTTCCAGGTGGGCGCGCACCAGCCGCACGGATTTTTTCTGGCCGTCCAGAAAGAATTCGACGCTGCCGCCCTGCACCACCGGAATCTCGAACTGGCTGATCTGGTAGCCCTTGGGCAGGTCTGGATAGAAATAATTCTTGCGCGCGAACACGCTTTGCGGCGCGATCCTGGCATTGACGGCGAGGCCGAACTCGATCGCG
>JBKJKI010000057.1:0-5641 GCA_046597475.1 Polaromonas sp.
CAGCCCACGCGTCGGCAAGACGCTGCGGGTGGCCGATGCCGCCTTCAAAGGCATTTTTGAGCTGTTCGCCAGCTTCACCTGGCACCTCGACGACACGCCCGGCGGCGACGCCGACGAAATCAACCCCGACGTGCTGGGCTACATCTTTGAGAAATACATCAACCAGAAAGCCTTTGGCGCCTACTACACCCGGCCCGAGGTCACCGGCTACCTGGCCGAGCGCAGCATTCACAAGCTGATTCTGGAGCGCGTTCACGAGCCCGCCATCCCCGAACTCAAGCTCAAGGAAATCAAGTTCGACACCGTGGCCGACCTGCTGGCACGCATGGACGCCCGCACCGCCCTCAAGTTGGTGAACGAGGTGCTGCCCAGCATCACCATCCTCGACCCCGCAGTGGGCTCGGGCGCCTTCCTCGTGGCCGCGCTCAAAACCCTCATCAACATCTATTACGCCGTGGTCGGGCGCGCCGAGATGGGCGCCAGCAGCGAGCTTCAAGCCTGGCTGACTCGCATCCAGCAAAACCATGCCAGCGTGGGCTACTACATCAAGCGCCGCATCGTTACCGACAACCTGCACGGCGTGGACATCATGGAAGAGGCGTGTGAAATCGCCAAGCTGCGGCTGTTTCTGGCCATGGTGTCGAGCGTGCGCAAGGTCGAAGACCTGGAGCCGCTGCCCAATATCGACTTCAACATTCTGCCCGGCAATTCGCTGGTCGGCCTGATGCGGGTCGATGAGGTGGAGTTCAACAGCAAGCAGGACGATTTGTTCAAGCCCAGCTACCGCGAACTGGTCACGGCCAAAAACCGCAAGCTCGACACCTACCGCCATGCTGCCGAAACCTTGGGCAAGGACCTGAACCTGCGCGGCTTGCGCGACGACATCGACGCCGAAATGCGGCACGCCAGCGGCGTGATGAACGAACTGCTGCGCGACCAGTTTGAGGCGCTGGGCGTCAAGTTTGAACAAGCCACCTGGGACGCTGCGAAAAAAGTCCTGGGCAAGCCGAAAAAACGCCGCATCGAGCGCCGGGACATTGACGCCCAAACCCCTTTCCACTGGGGCTATGTGTTTGACGACATCGTGCAGCGGCGCGGCGGCTTTGACATTATTTTGGCCAATCCGCCGTGGGAGGTGTTCAAGCCGCAGGCCAAGGAGTTTTTTGCCGAACACTCGGATGTGGTCAGCAAAAACAAGATGACCATCAAAGAGTTCGAAAAGGAGCAAAGCAAGCTGCTGCTGAATGCCGAAGTGCGTGCGGCTTGGCTGGCTTATGAAAGCCGGTTTCCGCACCTGTCGCAGTGGTTTCGCGCCGCGCCCGAGTTCAAGCACCAAAGCGCGGTGGTGGGCGGCAAGAAGACCGGCAGCGATGTGAACTTGTACAAGCTGTTTGTCGAGCGCAGTTTTCACCTGCTGCGGCCGGGCGGGCATTGCGGGATTGTAATTCCCGGGAGTATTTACACCGATCTTGGTGCAACTGGCTTGCGGAAAATGCTTTTCGAGCAAGCAAAAACTGAGGCGCTGGTTTCGCTTTCCAACGAAAAATACATTTTTGAAGGCGTCCACCACGCGCAAAAATTTTGTTTCCTAACCTTTGAAAAAGGCGGCACAACGAAGGAGTTTCGAGCCACTTTCCGAATCAATCCGCGTGAAGCGGTGAAGCCCGAAGACTTGGCGAACTTTATCCAGAGCGAATCCAGCTACGTAACGATTCCCCTTGAGTTGATTCGCCGACTTTCGCCAGACAGCAACTCGGTTATGGAGTTTCGAGGCCAAACCGATATTCGGATAGCCGAAAAGATGCTCCAGTTTCCATTGCTGGGTGAACGAATTGAAGGCGTGTGGAATTTGTCACTAGCTCGCGAATTGGACATGACCAATGACAGCTATTTGTTCAAGACGGAATCGGGACCGGGGCGCTTGCCACTCTATGAAGGCAAGATGATTTGGCAGTTTGATGCCAACTATGCGGAGCCACGGTATTGGGTAAACGAGATTGATGCGCGCAAAGCAGTGCTTGGACGAAAACAAGACGATAGGCAGGTATTGGACTATCAAATCTACCGCCTCGGTTTCCGGGATGTTGCTTCAAACACCAATGAACGAACACTGGTTTCGAGTTTGATTCCACCGACATTCCATGGCAACAAAATCCCTACTGTTCAGCTAAAGGATGAACGGGGCAATCCGCAGATTACATTTCTGGAGCAACTCTTTCTTTGTGCAACCTGGAACAGCTATGTCGTCGATTGGGTAATCCGCCAAAAAGTGACGATGACGCTTAATTTTTTCTACCTGTACCAGCTACCGATTCCACGTCTGACCATTGACGACCAGCGATTCATGCCAATCGCCCACCGCGCCGCCCGCCTGATCTGCACCACGCCCGAGTTCGATGGCCTGGCCCAAGCCGTGGGCCTGAAAGGCAGCAGCGACGGTGCCACCGACCCGAGCGAACGCGCCCGCCTGCGCGCCGAACTCGACGGCCTCGTGGCGCACCTCTACGGCCTGACCGAAGCCGAATTCGCCCACATTTTGGGCACTTTCCCGCTGGTGGCCGAGCCGGTCAAGCAAGCCGCCCGCAATGCCTATCGTGATGTTGAAAGGGGCTTGATCCAATGATTACCCAACTGACCCTGCGCAACTTTAAAAGTGTGGGCGAGCAAATCTACAAGTTCACCGATTTCGACCTTCTGGTCGGGCGCAACAACAGTGGCAAAAGTACGGTGCTGCAGTCGCTCGCGATCTGGCAATTCTGCATGGACGAGTTCCACCGCGCCAAGCGCAGCGGAAGCACGGGCATTCAGATCGTGCTGCCCAACTTCACGGCCTTGCCGGTGCCTGAATTCAACTTGTTGTGGAAAGACCGGACGGACCGTTTTTGGCCGATGGACGAGAGCGGGACCAAGAAGCAGAAATTTATCCTGATCGAAATTCTGGTCGAATGGAGTGAGTCCGGCGGCACGACCCAAAACTTTGGGGTGGAGCTTCGCTATCACTCGCCGCAGACCATCTATGCCATTCCCGTCGGCGGGTGGACAGCCTTCAGGGACTGCGAAAAAAACGGAGATTTGCCGCGCATTGCCTATGTGCCGCCGTTTTCCGGCCTGGAGCCTGCCGAGAAGTGGCTTGATAAGGCACCGATTCGCCAGCAGGTAGGCAAAGGCCAGCCGGGCAGCGTATTGCGCAACTTGCTGCTGCAGGTTTGGCGGCCTCCCGCCAATGGCGCCGAGACAAACGGAAGCTTGAAAGTGGGCAAGTCGGTTAAGGGCTTACCAGTGCCTGCTGACTGGACCGAGCTTGCCAGCGTGGTCAAACGCTGGTTTTCGGTAGAGCTGATTCCACCCCAGTACGACTCGGCCAAGGATGTGTACATCGGGGTGGAATACAAGCAGAACGGCAAGACCTACGATCTGATTTCCGGGGGCAGTGGTTTTCATCAAACCATGACCCTGCTGGCTTTTTTGTACGGCTACCAGCCGACCACGATATTGCTGGACGAGCCCGATGCGCATCTGCACGTCAATTTGCAGCGGGAGCTGCTGGATTACTTCAAGAAAAAATCCGCCGAAAAGGGCGTGCAATTCTTGATCGCCACCCATGCGGAAGAATTCGCCAAAGGCGTGGATGCCCGGCAAATCATGTCACTGCTCAAGCAAGTGCCGACACGCATCGAGTCAACGCCAGCCGTCCTGCGGGCGATGTCTGATGTGTCGAACGAAGACATTGCCCGCCTGGTTGGCGCGCCGTACGTGGTTTACGTTGAGGGCGAAAGCGACGAGCGCATTCTTCGCGGCTGGGCAGAGCAGTGCGGCGCGCTGTCGGTGATGGACAAACTCTGTTTCAAGGTGATGGGCGGGGGCAATAAACAGGAGATGAAGTCCCAGGCCGATGCGCATTTCACGGCCCTGAGCCAGGTTGTGTCTGGCGTGAAGCGCTTGATGCTGTTTGACTATGACGATTCGGACAAAGCCTTCAGTCCAAAAGACAACAATCCGGTTCTGGTGGAGTGGAAACGCAAAAACATCGAGAACTATTTGCTGGTGCCGACGGCCTGGCGGCGTGTGGCGCTTCAAGTCCTGGAAAGCCCGGACGGTGACCTGTTTACCCAGCCGGTACTTCAGGTGATTGACGCGTTCTTTTCCGACCAAAACCTCACGCTGGCGGCGGGAAAGACCTGGCGCACGGTCACGGCCAACATCTTTTCGGTGGTGGACGGCAAACGCATCTTGTTTGAAAACAATGACTCACTGTTTCACACCCTGCGCAAGGGCAACCCCTCTTTAGAGGTGCTGCGTGAACGTGTCGCGGCAGCCATGACGGCAGATGAGATACACGACGACGTGCACCGGTTTTTCGCCAAGCTGATGGAGATGATGGGGGCGGTACCCGACGCGTCGCGCTAGTCAGCGCTAGCGCATTCGAGCAAGCTAAATCTGAATGAAAAATCGGTATTTCTTTATCTCAGCCCAAAGATAATGAAATCTAAAATCAGGAAAAGCTATTTGTTTTCAATGACTTATCGAAATCGTCATTATCTTTTGCTGTATAAATAACCAGCTTTCCAAGACCGCTTCCCGGCGCCCAGAATTGAAAACGGCACCCGAAGGTGCCGTTTGATGGTGTGCTGAACCAAAAAGACTCTACGTCCAGTAGATACGGTCGTAGTTCGCTATTTAATTAATAGTAAATCGGCGTCGCCAAATCAAGCCGTCCCGGCCTTGACCTTCAGGCGCCAGGCATGCAGCAGCGGCTCGGTATAACCGCTGGGCTGCTCCAGCCCCTTGAACACCAGATCACAAGCCGCCTGGTAAGCCGCAGACGTGTCAAAGTGACCGGCCATCGGCTGGTACAGCGGGTCGCCGGCATTCTGGCCATCGACCACGGCGGCCATGCGTTCAAACGTTTCCTTCACCTGCGCTGCCGTGACCACGCCGTGGTGCAGCCAGTTGGCCATGTGCTGGCTGGAAATGCGCAGGGTGGCGCGGTCTTCCATCAGGGCAATGTTGTGGATGTCGGGCACCTTGGAGCAGCCCACGCCCTGGTCGATCCAGCGCACCACGTAACCCAGGATGCCCTGGGCGTTGTTGTCCAGCTCCTGCTGTTTCTCTGCGGCTGACCAGTTCGGCGTGGCTGTGACCGGGATTTGCAGCAGGCCGCCCAGGAGGTTGTCGCGCTCGGCATTGGCGTCGATCTTTTCCAGCTCCTTCTGCACATCGGACACCAGCACCTGGTGGTAATGCAGCGCATGCAGCGTGGCAGCGGTCGGGCTGGGCACCCAGGCGGTGTTGGCGCCGGCCTTGGGGTGAGCGATTTTCTGCTCCAGCATGGCGGCCATCAGGTCGGGCATGGCCCACATGCCCTTGCCGATCTGCGCCTTGCCGCGCAGGCCGCAGCTCAGGCCGACCAGCACATTGTTCTTCTCATACGCCTGAATCCAGGCGGTGGTTTTCATGTCGCCCTTGCGAATCATCGGGCCGGCCTGCATGGCGCTGTGCATCTCGTCGCCGGTGCGATCGAGGAAACCGGTATTGATGAAGGCCACGCGGGCCGCCGCTTCGCCAATGCAGGCCTTCAAGTTGACGCTGGTGCGCCGCTCCTCGTCCATGATTCCGAGCTTGACGGTGTTGGCCGGCAGGC
>JBKJKI010000100.1:0-3443 GCA_046597475.1 Polaromonas sp.
CGCCGAACTTCGGGCCTTGCAGATCGACGGTTTCTATGGTCAGGGGCTGGCCTGCTTTCCAGGCGACGGCGGCTTTGGTTTTCATGGAGGTTCTCTTGTTTTAGGTTCAGGGAAATGTCGGATCGACATGAGAGGGAAGCAAATCGTGCGCGCTCAGGACGCCGGCAAGACCTTGCCAGGATTGAACAGATTGCCAGGATCAAGCATGCGCTTGATGCTCGCCATTGTCACGAGCTTGACGGGGTCCAGGGTGTCGAACATGGCGCCAACCCGTTTGGAGCCCACGCCATGTTCTGCGGAAAACGAGCCGCCCAGTGCCCGCAACTTGCCATAAAGCACGGACTCGACCTGCGCAGACAAGTCCGGCGCCAGGGCGCCCGAGCGGTTCAGGATGATGTGCAGATTGCCATCGGCCAGATGGCCGAACACATAGGGCTGCAATTCAGGATCAATCTTTGCCAGGCCGTCCAGCACCTCGTCGAGGTAACCGGCCAGGCTGGACAGCGGCACCGACACATCGTAGGACGGCGCGGCGGGATGGGCGCGGTACAGCGAATCCGTGTCTTCCCGCAGCCGCCACAAGTCTCTTTCCTGGCGCGCTGAACTGGCAATGATGCCGGTGGCCTGGGGGTAGTGCTCCAACACCTGCCCGAACAGGGTTTCAAAGGCGTCCTGCAGGGGCTGCTCGTGGGCGCCACCGAGTGACAGCAGCAGAAAAATCGGCTGATCCAGTTCCATGCCCGGCTCGCTCCAGTGCAGGGCCTTGGCCGTTAGCTGGATATAACGCTGCCACAAGGCCTCGGCGGCACGCAGATGACCGGTTTCGATGTTCATCGCCCAGCGAATCGCATCCAGTGCAGCCTGGACCGAGGGCAGGCCCAGCAGCGCGGTGGCGCTGGCGGTGGGCAGCGGATCGAGCTTGAGCACCACACGCGTCACCAGCCCCAGGCTGCCTTCGGCGCCGATGAACAGGTGCTTGAGATCGTAGCCAGCGGAGTTTTTCACGACCTGGGTCAGGTCGCTGTACACCGAGCCATCGGCCAACACCGCCTCCAGGCCCAGCACGCGGTGGCGCATGACGCCATTGCGAAACGCCATGATGCCGCCCGCGTTGGTGGACACCATGCCGGCGATGGTGGCTGAACCGCGCGCGGGTATGTCAATGCCTGGCTCCAGGCCCTCGGCGGCAGCAGCTTGCTGCAGCGACTCCAGCGTGACGCCGCCTTGCACCACGGCGATCCGGCTCACGACGTCCAGGCACTCGATATGCTGCATGCGCGTGAGCGACACAATAACTTCGCCCGGACGCGAGATGGCGCCGCCTACCAGGCCGGTGCGCCCGCCTTGGGGCACGATGGGCACCCGGTGCTGGCGGCACAGACGCACCACTTCGGCCACTTCGGCGGTGTTGGCGGGTAGCACCATCAAGCCTGCGGCGAGATTGTCGGGATGCCAGCCAGCATCCAGCGCCTGCACTTCGGCGCCCATTCGCACATGAGTTTCGCCAACGATCGCGCGCAAGGCGTCGAAAAATTCTGGAGGCATCAGGTAGTCGCCCGGACGGACTGGCAGATCTGCGTGAGCGCGGCGATCAGCCGGTCGTTTTCTGCCGGGCTGCCGATGGTGGCGCGGATGAAGCGCTCGTAGCCGGCCTCGCGCCATGCCTTAACGATGATGCCGTGCTGACGCAGCAGGGTGTCGGCCACGTCGGTGCTGTTTTGTCCGGCATCAAAAAACAGGAAATTGGTTTGCGAAGGCGCCACCCGCAGACCCAGCGCGTGCAGGGCCGCAGCCACGCGGGCGCGTTCCAGCCGCAGCCGTGCCATGGATGCGTGCATCCATGCCTCGTCCGCCAGCGCTGCCAGGGCGGCGGCCTGGGCGGCGGCGTTGACGTTGAAGGGTGTCTTGGCCGCGTTGAGCACGCGCGCAATCTCGGGATGCGAGCACACGGCATAGCCCACGCGCAAACCGGCCAGGCCGTAGGCCTTGGAAAAGGTGCGCAGCACCACATGGGCCACGCCGCTGGCGCGCAGTATCTCGATACCGTTGGGCGCGCCCGGGTCCGCGAACTCGAAATAGGCCTCATCCAGCACCAGCAGCGTGCCCGGCTTGACGGCCTTGATCACGCGCTGCAGCGCCGCGCTGTCCAGTGCCGGACCGACCGGGTTCCAGGGGGATGACAAAAAGGCCACCTTGGGCACCAGCGCCAGTTCGCGCTCCAGGCCTTCGAGGTCAAAGCCGAGCTCGGGGCTCATCGCGACCTTAACGACCTCGGCGCCGGCGGCCAGCGGCTCGATTTCGTGCAGGCCAAAACTGGGCACCACCGTCAGCACGCGGCTGCCCGGCGTCAAGAGAGCGCGTGCAATGGCGGCAATCATTTCCTCGGAGCCGTTGCCGACCACGATGTGCTGCGCGTCGCAAGCCAGTTTCTGCGCCAGCGCCGCACGCAAGGCGGTGCAGGCCGGGTCGGCATAGCGCCAGGGCTCGTAGGCGGCCGATGCCAGCGCCTTCATGACCGCAGGCGAACAGCCCTCGGGATTTTCGTTGCTGGCCAGCCGGGCAATGTCCGGTCGGCCGCTGATGGCGCGCGCCACCTCGACATTCATGCCGGAGTTATAGGGCGGCAGCGCCGCGACGTGGGGATTGAAGCGCAGGCCATGGCCAGCGTTGTCGGAAGCGGAGTTTTTCATGATGTCAGTCCGGAAAAATTGTCAGAAATTCAAAGGTCGAGCACAAGATTGCCCTTGGGACGGGCGCAGCAGATCAGCACCTGTCCGGCACCCGGGTCGTCGAGCGGCTCTTCAAAGTAGCTGATCTCGCCTTCGACCAGACCGGTTTTGCAGGTGCCGCAGACACCGGCGCGGCAGCTGAACTCGGGCGCCAGACCGTGGCTTTCGGCAAACGACAACAGCGATTCCGCACCCTCAACCCAGCTGGCGCTGCGGCCGCTTTTGCGAAAGGTGACGGTGATGGCGCCGTCGGCCTCTGTGGCGCCGGCGGGCGCGGCGCGCCCGGTTTCGGCGACAACAGGCTTGGGTGCCGAGGCAGCCTCGTCAGGCTCCAGCACCGTCGCCGGCCCGAAGAACTCGTAGGCGATACGGTCTTTTGCAACGCCCAGGCTGCGCACCAGGCGGAACACCGCCTGCATGAAGGGCGGCGGCCCGCACAGGTAGAACTCGTAGTCGTCCAGCGGCAGCAGGCGCTGCAGCAACTCGCGCGTGATCACGCCTTCGGCCTGGTGGCGCGCCGCTGCGCGGTCGGCCCCGGTCGGAAAGCGGTAGACGAAATGCGCCTCGATGCCGGACCGGGATGATGCGAGCGCGCGCACCTCGTCGCCCAGCGCATGCACATCGCCGTTGTCGCAGGCGTGGATGAAGACGGCGCGGCGGTCGCTCTGCTCGGCCAGGGCGTGCAGCATTGACACCATCGGCGTCAGCCCGACG
>JBKJKI010000211.1:0-9209 GCA_046597475.1 Polaromonas sp.
CAACATCAACTTTCGCCGGCAATGCCTTGCGTGTTCTGGCCATCGTTTGCGTCCATCCAAGCTTCGATGGACCGGGATTATGACCTCAAAGACACTATCTGAACAGTATTGCGGCTAAGCCGGTTCCGCGGCCCCTGCTGGCTGAAGAGCAAGCCCCACGCTTTCGCTGGGGCGGCCCGGGGGAAAATTAGCCCCCACGCTTTTCACTGCGTGTAACGCGCTGCCCCCCCGAGGGGGCTAATTTTCCTTGGGGCGGCCCGGCGGAAAATTGCGGCGGTTGGGGAGTATCCCCGCGGTCAGAAACGCTCGTGCGGCAGCAGGTAGCGCCACTGCCCTGGCGGCAGCTGGCTCAAGGGCACGCGGCCCACGCGCAGGCGTTTCATCGCGGTCACCGTGAGCCCCACGCTCTCGCACATATAGGCGATCTGCCCGCGCACCTCGCCCTTGAGCGCAAAACGCAGCCGCGCCTCGCTTTGCCAGCTGACCTTGGCCGGGGGCAGCAGCGCGCCCTCGAAGCTAAAGCCGTGGTCGATGCGGTTCAGCCGCTCCAGCCCGCCTGGCTTGATGTCCCCGCTGACCTCGACGATGACCTCGTGCTCCAGCACCCGGGCGTCTTCGCGCAGCTTGCGCAGCACGCGCCAGTCCTGGGTAAACACCACCAGGCCGCTGGCGGCGGTGGCCAGCGGCGTTGCCAGTTCGGAGCCGGAAAAATGTTTCTTGAGCGGCCGTATGCCCGAGCGGTCAGCCGCAGACCGGTTGGCCGGCGTCAGCAGTCCGGCCGCCGTCTTGACCGCCGGGTCGCCGCTGGCACTGGCCGCGTCACGGGCTTCGTAATCCGCCGGCTTGTGCAACAGCAGCGTCACCGGCGCGAGCGCCAGCAGGCTGGCATCGGGGGAAAGCACGATGGCCTGGTCCCGCACCCGGAACTGCGGCTCTTCCACCACCACGCCATCGACGCTGACCCAGCCGCCCTCGATGTACTGCTCGGCCTCGCGGCGTGAGCAGGCCAGCATGTCGGCAAGGCGTTTGGCAAGGCGGACCGGTTCAGTCATGGCGGCGATATCCTGGTGAGCCCGGTTCAGGCGAAGCGTCCTGGTTGCTATCTAAATTATAGCTACAGAAGACCATAGTCATTGGGCTAGATGCCAAAAATTCGGTGAAGATGGTTTGCGGCGGCAGTTTCCGGCCCGCCAGCGGCTGCCTGCTCAAGGGCTGAGCAGCAAGCTCATGGCGCCGCCATCGCTGACGCTACCATGCTGGCAAGCCAGCCCGCTATCTTAACGGAGCACTCACAGTGCTGCGCCATGCACACCACCGAAAGGGGCTTACACCCGCGACTCAGCCCTGCGCCGCCACCACCCCAATCTCGACCCGGTATTGCGGTGCCGCCAGACGCGCACTCAAAACCGTCGCGCGCGCCGGTGTGGCGCCCGGCACGACCCAGCCATCCCAGGCACGGTTCATTTCGCTGAAGGTATCCATGTCGGTCAGCCAGATGGTCACGCTCAGCAAGCGCGATTTGTCGCTGCCGCTGGCCGCGAGCAGGCGGTCAATGCCTGCCAGGATGCTGCGGGTCTGCTCGTAAACGTCAGCGCCGACGTCGTCACTGGCCACCTGGCCGGCGAGGTAAATGGTGCGGTTGTGGATGACGGCCTGCGACATGCGGGGGCCGATTTCAAGGCGTTCTATGGACATGGTTTTTCTCTTTCTTTCTAGAAGATGAATATTTCAACGGGCTGGCGGCTTCTGGAAGGCCGGTGACAGCGCCACCAGGCACAAAATCTCAAACAGCATCTGCGCCCCCACCTGGGCGGTGTTGGTCGTGCTGTCGTACTGGGGCGCCACTTCCATCACGTCGCCGCCAATGATATTCAAACCGCGCAGGCCGCGCAGCAAACCCAGCACTTCGCGCGGGGTCAGTCCGCCTACCTCGGGGGTGCCGGTGCCCGGTGCGTAGGCAGGATCAAGCGCATCCACGTCGAAAGTCACATACGTAGGTCCGTCGCCAACGACCTGCCGCGCCTTGGCGATGGTGGCTTCCAGGCCCATCTGGCTGAACTCTTCGGCGTGGATCACCGTCATGCCGGAGTCGAAGGAAAACTCCCACAGGTACTCGGCGCCGCCGCGAATGCCGATCTGGATGCAGCGGTGAGGGTCCAGCACCCCCGCCAGCACCGCCTCGCGAAAGGGCCCGCCGTGGTGAAACTTGGAGCCCTCGTAGGAACCCGCGCTGTCGCAGTGCGCATCAATATGCACCATGCCCACCGGCCGCTCACGGCCCACCGCCTTGAGGATGGAACCGGTGACCGAGTGGTCCCCGCCCACGGCCAGCGGCACCACGCCGGCCCGCACCACCTGAGTGAAACAGGCCTCGATGTCGGCATGGCATTCGGCCAGGCTGTAGCGGCTTTGCATCGGCACATCACCGACATCGGCCACCCTGAGCTGCGTCATCGGCGCCAGCGCCAGGGCATGCTCGTAGGGCCCGATGCGCTCTATGCCACGCACCGCGCGCGGACCGAAGCGTGCGCCGCTCCGGTTGGTCACGCCCAGATCCATGGGCACGCCAATCAGCGCCACATCCAGGCCGGCGAGCTTGGGTTGCAGCGGGTCCAGCCCGTCGGGGCGGTAGGGCGCGTCAAGAAAGGTGCTGACGTCGGAAAACGGCCACTTGCGCCGGTCCGAGCTGCTGAAGATGCGATCGGCAACGGCCTTGAATCGGGGGTCGAAGATATCGCCGCCGGACGCATCGGCGTAACGTTCGCGAAGGCGGGCAAGATGGGTCATGTCCATGGTCAGGCTTTCAAGGAGGTAGTGTGAAGGTCGAGACAAAGGCGGGCGGCGACCAGGTCTTCCAGTGCGGCGCCCACGGATTTGAAAACGGTGATGTCGGTGTTGGCTCGGGCAGGCGGAGCGGCGGCACGGCACAGACCGGCCAGATCGCCTAGCAAACGCTGGCGGCTCAGGGCGCCAGAAGCCAGCGCCTGGATCACATCCCCGGCTTCAGCCAGCACGCCGTCCAGGGTGTCGCCATACACAGCGGCAGCCCGCTCGAACACGCGGCCGTCGGCTTCGCACATGGCTGGCGTGAAGGCGCCGACCAGGTCCACATGGGTACCCGGGCGCAGCCAGTCACCGCGCAGAAGGGGTTCACGGGCCAGCGTGGCGCAGCTGATGATGTCCGCTTCGCCACAAGCCGGCTCAAGCGACTCCACCGCCTCGGCGCGCAAGCCCGCGGCGCTCAGCTCCCCGGCCGCGGCCTGTGATTTGTCAAGAGACCGTCCCCACACCAGCACGCGCTCGATCGGCCGCACCTGGGCGTGGGCCAGCGGCAGGTACTGGGACAGGCGGCCGGTTCCCACCATCAGCAAGGTGCGGCTGTCGGGCCGCGACAGACACTGGCTGGCCAGTGCCGACGCGGCGGCGGTGCGGCGCGAGGTCAGCTCGCCGCCATCGAGCACCGCCTGCGGCCGGCCGGTGGCGGCTTCCATCAGCACGTACAGGCCATGGATGGACGGCAATGCGTGCTGGTGGTTGTCGGGGTAGACCGCCACCAGCTTGGTGCCCACGCCCAGGCCGGCGCTCCAGGCGGGCATCGTCAGCAGCATGGGTGAGCCGCTGGCCACGCCATCAAGGCGATGGTGACTGCGCGTGGGCGCACTCACGTCGCCAGCGGCAAAGGCCGCTTTCAGGGCATCGATGAGCGGCCGCCATGGCAGATGGCGCGCGACCGTGCCGGCGTCGAAAAAAACGGGAACAGCAGGAATAGCAGGACTGTTGGAGCTCATGAAAAACCTTTCAGGCGGCGGCAAACACGGAGCAGCGTTGCGGGTCAATCACCACATCGACCTGCTGGCCCACCGCTGCTTCGCGAAACCAGGCATCGCTGCCCACGCAGCGCAAGCGCTCCTGCTGGCAACGGACTATGAGTTCGGACACCGGCCCGAGGTTGCGCACGAATTCGATTTCGCCGGCGATGAAATCGGCAGCCGCGGCTGATGACGCCGTGCGTTGGCCGCTGGAGCACAGCCGGATGTCTTCCGAGCGCAAGGCTACCGTCACCGCCTGGCCCTGGCCAATCGTCGTGGGGGTGCGCAGGCGACTGCCCAGCACCTCGACTTCGCCGGGCGCGCGCACCACGCCGGGCAGCATGTTGGCCGCCCCAATGAACTCGGCGACAAAGGCATTGGCAGGCTGCCTGTAAACCTGGGTCGGCGTGTCGTTTTGCTGCACCCTTCCCTGCTTCATCACCACCAGGCGGTCTGCCAGCATCATGGCCTCGGTCTGGTCGTGCGTCACCAGCACGGTGGTCACACCGAACTTCTGCTGCAGCTGCCGCAGCTCGATCTGCATGCTGTCGCGCAACTGGGCATCCAGCGCCGACAAGGGCTCGTCAAGCAGGAAGAGCTCGGGTGGCACGGCCAGGGCGCGGGCAATCGCCACCCGCTGCCGCTGCCCGCCCGACAGCGCCGACACCGGCCGGTCGGCGATGGTCGGCAGATGCACCACGTTGAGCAGTTCCTCAACCCGGCTGCGGCGCTGGGCCGGCGCCACGCCGCGCAGCCGCATGCCGTAGGCAATGTTTTCGGCCACCGTCATGTGCGGAAACAGCGCCAGCGACTGGAACACCATGCCAAAGTCGCGCTTGTGCGGCGGCAGCTTGACAATGGATTTCCCTTCGAGCAGCAGCTGGCCGCGATCGGCCTGTTCAAAGCCCGCAATGATGCGCAGCAGCGTGGTCTTGCCGCAGCCCGAGGGGCCCAGCAGGCAGACGAACTCGCCGCGCTGCACGGTCAGGTTGACGTCGGCCAGGGCGTCCACCTGGCCAAAGCGTTTGCCCAGTCCCCTGATTTCAAGATGCGTTGTCATCGGCGTGAGGCTTTCATAGTGGGTAGTCGGTCATCGGATAAACGGGATTGCGCGCTCAAAACAGGCTGGCCTTGCCGCCGACGATCTTGTCGACCCAGGCGATCAGCGCCACGTCGAGCGCGATGATCAGCGTCGAGATGGCCAGGGTGGTCGGGTCGAGCGAGGAGACCGTCCGGCTGTACATCCAGATCGGCAAGGTGCGCACGTCGACCGTGTACATGAAGAAGGTCACCGTGAACTCGTTGAAGGAAATGATGAACGCGAAGATCAGTCCCGCCAGAATGCCGGGCTTCATCAAGGGAACCACCACGTTCAGCGCCGCGCGAAACGGCGAGGCGCCTAGCGACATCGCCGCCTCTTCCAGATCCGGGTTGATGCCGCTCATGGCACTCATGCAGTTGCGCAGCACGAAAGGCAGGGCCAGCGTGATGTGCGGAATGATCAGGCGAAAGATGCCCAGCTCCAGCCCCAGTGTCGCGGCCAGCGTTTCAGACATCAGGAGGTAGGACACGCCCAGCACGACCAGCGGAAAGACCAGCGGCAGCGTGAACAGCAGCTCTACCCCATTGCGGGAACGGCCGCTGCCACGCACCAGCGCGTAGGCCAGCGGCACGCAGACCAGCACGCAGGCGCACATGGTGACGGCGCCAACCCCGAAACTCGTCAGCAGCCCGCTCAGGGGCGACATCGGGTTGTCGCTGCTTTCGCCCGACAGCACATCCCAGGCCGCGCTGTACCAGTGCAGCGACAGGGAACTGGGTGGAAACTTGAGGTTGGTATCGCCCGAAAACGACATGATCACAATGATCACGACCGGCAAGGCGGCAATCAATAGCCCCAACCCAGCCAGGGTCGCCATGACCAGGCGGAAGGAACCCCCGCCATGACGTGCAGCAAAAACGGATGCCATTAGTGCGCTCCCTGATGGACTGTCGCGGTGCGCGTGGTCAGCCATGTGGCAAGGCCCATGATGAGCAGCGTGATGAAGATCAGCGACACGCCTGCGGCGGCCGCACCGGCCCAGTCAAACAGCGGAGAAATCATGTCGCGGATGGCCACACCCATCATCTGCACCTTGCGGCCACCCAGCAGCAGCGGCACGGCAAAGGCACTGGCGTTGAAGGCAAACACAATGGAAGCCGAGCCTATCAATCCCGGTTTGAGCAGCGGCAGCGTGATGTTGAAGAATGACCGCCATGGCGTGGCTCCGAGACTGTCGGCCGCCTCCAGGTATTCACTGGAGATGGCGCGCATGGCGCTCAATACCGGAAACACCGCCATGGGCAGGGCGGTTTGCACCAGGCCGACCAGCACGCCGGTTTCATTGAACAGCATCTGGATCGGCTGGTCGGTCAGGCCAGTCTGCAGCAGCAGGCCATTGACCACCCCCTTGGGCCCAAGCACCATGATCCAGCCATAGGATTGAATCAGCAGGTTCAGAATCATCGGCAACAGGATCAGGCTGGTGATGACCCGGCGCAACAAGGGGTTGGTCACCGCCGCCATCAGCATCGCAATCGGCACGGCCAGCACCAGGCAGATCACGGTGCTGACCGCGGCCAGCTTCATGGTCAGCGCGACGGAGCGCAGGAAGAAGGGATCGAACAGCGCTGCGTAGCGCGACAGCGTAAAGCCGCTGATCGCCTGCGATTCGCTGGAAAACGAAAATCGCAGCACGAACAGCACAGCCATGAGAAACGGCAGGAGCAGTACGAAGGCCGGCAAGGCCAGCAAGGCTGCGCGCCTCGATGACAGGGAAGAAGTAGGCATGAAACAGGTTCGGCATGGGTTGCCACAGGCAACCCGTTGGGTTGGCGATGTCGATCAAGATCGCCCGCTGCCGGCATGGCAGAGGGCGACGGCGACCAATAGCCCGCTGTCAGGCGGCCTGCGAGATCAGCTCAGCGTCTGGGTGTAGCGCTTGATCCAGGCCTCGCGCACGCTGGCGATCACCGCCTTGTCGTGGATCACCGCGTTGCTGCCAAGCTGTTCAGGCTTGATGATGTAAGGGCTCTTCTGCGCTTCGGCCGACAGTATCGCCTTGCTGTTCACCGGGCCATTGAGCACGTCTTCGGCCATCTTCCCCTGGACTGCCGGGTCAAGAGAATGGTTGATGTAGGCATTGATGACCGTCGAATCGCCGGGGTGCGATTTTGGAATTATGGTGTACATCAGGTCGGCAAAAAAGCCTTCCTTCAGGTTGTAGGTGGCGCCCATGCCCGAGCTCGGGTCTTTCAGCTCCTTGGCAAAAAAGGCCGGGGCGTACACCGCGCCAATGTCAAGCGAATTGGAACGGAACAGTTCGGCGATTTGCGTCGGGTTTTCACCGAAGGTCAGCACGCGATCCTTGAGTTCGGCCAGCTTTTTAAAACCGGCCTCGGCATTGGTGGCGCTGCCGCCCGTGAGCTTGGCTGACGCCACGATGGTGTCGAGCGCGTCTGTCCAGGTGGCAGGCGGCAGGAACACGCGCTTGGCATACTTCGGATTCCACATCTCTTCGTAGCTGGTGGGCGGCGCCTTGAAGGTCCGGGTGTTGTACAGCAAGCCGCCGGTCCACAGCAGGTAGCCAATGCCAAAACCATCGGCACCGGTGCGAAAGCGCGCATCCACATCCTTCAGATTCGGCAACTGATTCAGGTCGGGCTTCTCCAGCAACCCGGCACCGGCCTGCGCCACGGCACCCACACCCGCCAGGTGAATCACATCGTACTGGGGACGCGAGCCGCCGGCCTTGAGCTTGGCCACCATGTCGGAGGTGCCGCCGGTGCGGTCGGCAATCATCTTGCAGCCGGTTTGCGCCTCGAAGGTCTGCGCGATATTGCGCAACACGGCAATACCCGTGTCATCGGACCAGGTCAGGATGCGCAAGCTCTTGCCTGCATACTTGCGCGTCTGGGCCACGGCGTGGATGGCCGGGAAGGCCATGGAAGCAGCGGCCAGCCCCAGAGTTGCGCCCGCTCGCATCAAGCTGCGTCGATCAATTTTGTTTGGCATGATAGGTTTCATCCTCTAATATGGTGGGTTCAATGCTTGTCTCCGCACCAGCGAAAGTCCTTGCCTGTTGCCCTGGCAGCGCGACCTCGCTGATGTTGATTTGAGTGTAGCCACGGGATTTCGCGAGGGGTAGCCTTGAAATTGTCGTGCCGGTATAAGGATTTCTGAATGCTCGACCTGGACCCCCATTTACTGCGCGCCTTTTTGTCGGTCGCCAGTGTGGGCACCATCAACGGTGCCGCAGCCAACCTGCACCGCACGCAGGCGGCCGTCAGCATGCAGATCCGGCGGCTTGAGGAGGTCGTGGGTGCGCCGCTGTTCGTTCGCTCACCCAAGGGGCTGGTCCTCAACGAACAGGGTTCCCTGCTGGTGCGCTTTGCCAACGACATCCTGGCGCTGAACGAAGAGGTTGCGAAACGTATTGGCCAGCAGTGTTTGCAGGGGCGCGTCAAACTGGGCGTGGTCGAAGACTTTGCCGCCACGCGGCTGATCGACATCCTGAAGTCATTCCGGGAACAGAATCCGAAGGTTCACCTTGATCTGATCGTCGACGGCAACAGCCAACTGGCCACGCTGCTTGCGCAGGACAAACTGGATCTGGTGATTTGTGACGCCGACGAGGTTTCACGCAAGGCCGGGCAGATTTCGCGCAATCCACTGCTGATTTGGCCGGAGCAGCTGACCTGGACCGTGTGCGCCGACTTCGTTGAATCAAATGTCGAGTCACTGCCGGTCATCCTGTTTCATGAAGACTGTCCGTGGCGCCAGCGGGCCATAGAGTCACTGGCCGAGCGTGGCGTGAACTGGACGCTGGTCTGCGAGGCAACCACCCTGGTGGCCATGGCAACCGCGGTTCAGGTGGGTCTGGGCGTGGGGCCCATGATCACGGCGACGATCCCGCCGGGTTGCCGAAGCCTTGATCACCACCCCCACTTTCCGGCCCCGATTTCTGTCGACATTGGCCTCTATGAGCGCAATGGAGCGTCCGAATCGGCACGTTGCCTGGCAGATTTCGTGATCCGCACGCCCGGACGCCTGTTTGTGCCTCGTACGCCATCGGCAGACCTTGGCACGTCCCTGCGCATGGCCTGACATGGCCTGAGAACGAGGGCTGGCCGCGCGACTAGTACATCGACACGCAATTAACGAAACATGAATATACTTCAGATGTCGCCTATCGTTATACCCTGGAGTAGTCATGCGTCGGTCAGAACTGATCTTGGGCGAGGAGGATCGCTCGACTACTCCAGGGTATACCGATAGGCGACATCTGAAGTATATTCATGTTTCGTTAATTGCGTGTCGATGTACTAGTCAAGGCGCACGTCATTTTCTGACCGCACGAC
>JBKJKI010000287.1:0-15305 GCA_046597475.1 Polaromonas sp.
TCCAGATTCGCAGTCGCCCGCGACACCCTTGCCGTTCGGCTAACTCTTCCCCTTGCCGGGTGAGTAGAGGTCTTTCACCTCCAAGTAAGTGCGCCCTGCCGGGCGCACCAAAAAAAAGGCGACTCGCGTCGCCCCGGAAAACCCTTGCGTGCTCCAAAACCTGACGCCGCGTTTTACTTCTTGTCGCGCAGTTCACGCCGCAGGATTTTCCCGACGGGTGTCTTGGGCAGTTCGGTGCGGAACTCGACCAGCTTGGGCTGCTTGTAGCCGGTCAGGTTCTCCTTGCAGAAAGCGCGCACCTGGGCTTCGGTCAGTTCCGGATTTTTCTTCACGATCACCAGCTTGACCGCCTCGCCGGACTTGTCGTCGGCCACGCCCACGCAGGCGCATTCCATGACGCCTTCGAGCCTGGCGACAACGTCCTCGATTTCATTCGGGTAGACATTGAAGCCGCTGACCAGGATCATGTCCTTCTTGCGGTCAATGATCTTTAAGAAACCGTTGTCGTCAACGACGCCGATGTCGCCCGACTTGAAATAGCCGTCAGGGGTCATGACCTTGTCGGTTTCGTCGGGCCGCTGCCAGTAGCCGGCCATGACCTGCGGACCCTTGATGGCGATCTCGCCAGGCTGGCCCGGCGGCACTTCGTTGCCGTCATCGTCCAGAAGCTTGAAGTACGTGCCGGGAAGCGGCACGCCAATGGTGCCGGTAAAGGCCTTGCTATTGGTCGGGTTGCAGCTGGCCGATGGCGAGGTCTCTGACAGGCCATAGCCTTCGCAGATCGGGCAACCGGTTTTTTCCAGCCACAGCCTGGCCACCGCGCCCTGCACGGCCATGCCGCCGCCGAGCGAGATTTTCAGGTGCGACCAGTCCACCGTATTGAAATCGGGGTGGTTGGCCAGGCCGTTGAACAGGGTGTTGACGGCCGGGAAACTGTGCACCCGGTGCTTGGACAGCTCCTTGAGCACGGCGGGCAGATCCCGGGGGTTCGGGATCAGGATGTTCTTGCCGCCGGTGCGCATGCCCAGCATCATGTTCACGGTGAAGGCGAAGATGTGGTAGAGCGGCAAGGCGCAGACGTAGGTGGGCTGCTCACCCGCCGGCATGCTGGCCATGGCCGGGCCATTCCAGGCTTCGGATTGCAGCACATTGGCGATCAGGTTGCGATGCAGCAGCACAGCACCCTTGGAGACACCCGTGGTGCCGCCGGTGTACTGCAGCACGGCGATGTCGTCCGGCTTGATGTCGGGGCGCCTGAGCGTTGCGCTCGTGCCTTGCGCCAGCGCGTCGTTAAAGCGCACCGCGCCTGGCAGATTGAAGGGCGGCACCATCTTCTTGACGTTGCGCACCACGTAGTTGACCAGTGCGCCCTTGAGCAGCCCAAGCTGATCGCCCATGGTGCACAGCACCACATGCTTGACCGGCGTGCTGGCAATGCATTGCTCCAGCGTATTGGCGAAATTCTCGATGATGACGATGGCCTTGGCGCCCGAGTCCTTGAGCTGGTACTCCAGCTCGCGCGGCGTGTAGAGCGGGTTGACATTGACCACCACGAAGCCGGCGCGCAGGATGGCAGCGACCGTCACGGGGTACTGCGGCACGTTGGGCATCATGATGGCGACGCGGTCGCCCTTGGCCAGGCCCAACCCCTGCAGGTAAGCGCCAAAAGCCACCGACAGGCTGTCGGTCTGGCCAAAGGTGATGTCCTTGCCCATGAAGCTGTAGGCAACGCGGCCGCTGTTCTTCTTGAAACTCTCCTCCATCAGCGCCACCAGGGAAGGGTAGCGCGAGGTATCGATATCAGCCGGAACGCCCTCGGGATAGGCTTTTAGCCAGGGGCGGTCACTTGTCACAGCGTTCATGGGGCTTGTCTCCATCATTACTTTTACTTACTTCGCTGATTCTGGGGGGCTGCACGCCTTATGGCTATTGCGTTTTCCCTAGTTATTGACGCAATCGCAAGAGTGAGCCCTCTAAAAAAAACAAGGCGCCCACTAGGGCGCCTTGAGACAGTCGAGCGCCCGGACACGCCCTATTCGATGGCCTTGCCCATGTCCTCGATGACCTTCTTCGCGTCGCCGAACACCATCATGGTCTTGTCCATGTAGAAGAGTTCATTGTCCAGGCCGGCGTAGCCCGCCGCCATGCTTCGCTTGTTGACGATGACGGTCTTGGCCTTGTAGGCCTCCAGGATGGGCATGCCGTAAATCGCGCTGCCCTTTTGCAGCGCGGCCGGGTTCACCACGTCGTTGGCGCCCAGGATGATGGCCACGTCGGCCTGCGCGAACTCGCCGTTGATGTCTTCCATTTCGAACACCTGGTCGTAAGGCACTTCGGCCTCGGCCAGCAGCACGTTCATGTGGCCCGGCATGCGGCCCGCCACCGGGTGAATCGCATACTTGACGTTCACTCCCCTGTGCGTCAGCTTCTCGGCCAGTTCATTGACCGCGTGCTGGGCGCGTGCCACGGCCAGGCCGTAGCCCGGCACGATGATCACGGTCTCGGCGTTGCTCAGCATATAGGCTGCATCGTCGGCTGAACCCGATTTCACCGGGCGCTGCTCCTTGGAGCCGGTCGCAGCGGTCACCGCTTCGCCGCCAAAGCCGCCCAGGATCACATTGAAGAAGGAGCGGTTCATCGCCTTGCACATGATGTAAGACAGAATCGCGCCCGACGAGCCGACCAGCGAACCGGCGATGATCAGCATGGAGTTGTTCAGCGAAAAGCCGATGCCGGCCGCCGCCCAGCCCGAATAACTGTTGAGCATGGACACGACCACCGGCATGTCAGCGCCGCCAATCGGGATGATGATGAGCACGCCCATCACGAAAGACAGCGCCAGCATCACAAAAAATGCCGTCCAGCTGCCGCTCAGCATGAAGACCAGGCCCAGGCCCAGCGTGATCAGGCCCAGCACGAGGTTCAATTTGTGCTGGCCCGCGAACTGCACCGGCGCGCCCTGGAACAGGCGGAACTTGTAGCCGCCCGAGAGCTTGCCGAAGGCGATCACCGAGCCGCTGAAGGTGATGGCGCCGATGGCCGCGCCCAGGAACAACTCGAGCCGGTTGCCAGCCGGAATCGGCATGCCCTTGTCCAGGCCATGCAGCAAGGCATGCGGCTCAAGTACGGCGGCCACGGCGATGAACACCGCCGCCAGGCCAATCATGCTGTGGAAGAAGGCGACCAGTTCGGGCATCTTGGTCATTTCAACGGTCTTGGCGCGGTAGGCACCGTAGCCGCCGCCCACCACCAGCCCCAGCAGCACCCAGGCCATGCCCAGGGCCTTGCCACCCGAGGTCTCGACGATGAGCGCGGCCGTGGTCAGCACGGCAATCGCCATGCCGACCATGCCAAACAGGTTGCCGCGCAGCGAGGTGGTGGGGTGGGACAGGCCCTTGAGCGCCTGGATGAAAAATACCGAGGCCACCAGGTACAGCAGCGTGACGATGTTCATGCTCATTTGGCGACTCCCGAAGCAGCGGCCGGCGCAACCGGCAATTTCTTTTCCTTCTTGCGGAACATCTCCAGCATCCGGCGCGTGACCAGAAAGCCACCGAAGATATTCACCGCCGCTAGCGCCACGGCCAGCACGCCCATGGTTTTACCCAGCGGCGTTTCGGTCAGCGCGGCGGCCAGCATGGCGCCCACGATCACGATGGCCGAAATCGCGTTGGTGACCGCCATCAGCGGCGTGTGCAGCGCGGGGGTGACGGTCCACACGACGTGGTAACCCACGTAGATGGCGAGTACAAAAATAATCAGGTTGATGATGGTGGGTGACACGGCATCCATGGTCTCTTCTCCTTGTGCGTAACTGTGCGTCTGGGATGGCGCGCGGGCGCCAGCGGGACGGTGCGGGGCAAAAAGCCCTGCGCCGCGGCTTATTTGCGTTTGACTTCGCCGCCCTGCGTCATCAGGCAGGCGGCCACGATATCGTCCGCCAGGTCGATGTTCAGGGCGCCTTCCTTGGTGATGATGAGCTTGAGGAAGTCAAGCAGGTTGCGCGCGTAGAGCGCGCTGGCGTCCGCCGCGACCAGCGCCGGCAGATTGGTCTGGCCCATCAGTGTCACGCCATGCTTGATGACGATCTGGCCCGGCACGGTCAGCGGGCAGTTGCCGCCCTGGGGCGCGGCCAGGTCGACGATGACGCTGCCCGGCTTCATGGACTTGACCATCTCTTCGGTGACCAGCACCGGCGCGGCCCGGCCGGGGATCAAGGCGGTGGTGATGACAATGTCGGCCTGCGCCACGCGCTTGGCGACCTCGGCCTTTTGCCGCTCCAGCCAGCTCGCCGGCATCGGCTTGGCATAGCCGCCCACGCCAACGGCCGCTTCGCGCTCCTCGTCGGTTTCATAGGCCACGTCGATGAACTTGGCGCCCAGCGACTCGACCTGCTCTTTCACGCTGGGGCGCACGTCGCTGGCCTCGATCACCGCGCCCAGGCGCTTGGCCGTGGCAATGGCCTGCAGGCCGGCCACGCCGACGCCCAGGATCACCACGCGGGCGGCCTTGACGGTGCCGGCCGCCGTCATCAGCATCGGAAAGAAGCGCTGGTATTGGTCGGCGGCCATCATCACGGCCTTGTAGCCGGCGATATTGGCCTGCGAGGACAGCACGTCCATGCTTTGCGCGCGGCTGGTGCGCGGCGCGGCTTCCAGGGCAAACGAGGTCAGCTGGGCAGCGGCCAGGCGCTGCAGGCCGGCGGCATCAAAGGGATTGAGCATGCCGACCAGCACGCTGCCGGGCTTGGCCAGCGCCATTTCGCCCTCCAGCGGGCAGCGCACCTTGAGCACGATGTCGCAGGCGTAGGCCCCTAGCGCATCGGTGATCTCGACGCCGACGGCGCTGTAGGCCTCGTCGGGCACGCTGGCGGCCACGCCTGCGCCCGACTGCACACGCACCGTGTGGCCCTGCGCCTTGAGTTTCTTCGCCGTTTCGGGCGTGATCGCGACGCGCGTTTCTCCAGCCGTCAGTTCGGCGGGTATCCCAATCAGCATGGGTTTCTCCTCAGGTGGCAATGCTTTTTTTTGAAGGCTCCGGCAGCGCCGGCGACGAAATTTAGCTTTCATGGAGCTTACATGAGATTTTTTGTAAATTTCGCCGCGGCAGCCGGCTTTTGGCATTGCGGGCGTCGCAGGGAATCGGCTGCTGCGGCCGCCAATAGCAAAGCCCCCGATTCCGCGCGCGGAACCCGGGGGCCTGTCCACCGGCCGCTGTCTGGCTAACTGGCTAACTGGCTATCTGACTGGCTACTTGGCCGTCGGCATCACAAACTCGGCGCCCTTGCCAATGCTCTCGGGCCAGCGCTGCATGATGGATTTTTGTTTGGTGTAAAACCGCACGCCCTCTTCGCCGTAAGCGTGCATGTCACCAAACAGGCTTTTCTTCCAGCCGCCAAAGCCATGCCAGGCCATGGGCACGGGAATGGGCACGTTGATGCCGACCATGCCGACCTGGATGCGGCGTGAAAATTCTCGCGCCACGTGGCCATCGCGGGTGTAGCAGCTCACGCCGTTGCCGAATTCGTGGCCATTGACCAGTTCGAGCGCTTCGGCAAAATCCTTCACGCGCACGCAGCCCAGCACCGGGCCAAAGATTTCTTCCTTGTAGATGCGCATGTCGGGCGTGACATGGTCAAACAGCGTGCCGCCCATCCAGAAACCCTCCTCATGGCCCTCGACGGTATGGCCGCGGCCGTCCACCAGCAGCGTCGCGCCTTCCTTCACCCCCTGCTCGATGTAGCCGGTGATGCGCTGATGCGCGGCAGCGGTGACGATGGGGCCCATCTCGGCGTCGAGTTCGACGCCGTTCTTGATGACCAGCGTCCTGGCGCGCGCCTGCAGCATGGGAATGAGTTTTTCCGCCACATCGCCGACCAGCACGGCCACCGAAATGGCCATGCAGCGCTCGCCGGCCGAGCCATAGGCCGCGCCAATCAGGCCGTCAACGGCCTGCTCCAGGTCCGCGTCGGGCATGACCACCATGTGGTTCTTGGCGCCGCCCAGCGCCTGCACGCGCTTGCCGTGGCGCGCCCCCGTTTCGTAGATGTAATTGGCAATCGGCGTCGAGCCGACAAAGGACACGGCCTTGACGTCGGGATGCACCAGCAGCGCATCGACCGCCTCCTTGTCGCCCTGCACCACATTGAAGACGCCGTCGGGCAGGCCTGCCTGCCTGAGCAGATCGGCCAGGAACAGGCTGGCGCTCGGGTCAATCGGGCTGGGCTTGAGCACGAAGGTATTGCCGGCGGCAATCGCCACCGGGAACATCCACATCGGCACCATCACCGGAAAATTGAAGGGCGTGATGCCGGCCACCACGCCGAGCGGCTGGCGCAGCGTCCAGTTGTCCATGCCGGTGCTGACCTGGTCGGTGAAATCGCCCTTGAGCAGTTGCGGGATGCCGCAGGCGAACTCGACGATGTCGATGCCGCGCGAGACCTCGCCCTGCGCATCGGTGAACACCTTGCCGTGTTCAGCGGTAATCATGTGGGCCAGCTGGTCCTTGTTCTGGTTGAGCAGCTCGAGGAACTTGAACATGACTCTAGCCCGGCGCAGCGGCGGTGTATCAGCCCAGGCCGGAAAGGCGGCAACGGCGGCGGCAACTGCGACAGCCACGTCGGCGGCACTGCCCAGTGCGACATGGCCCGAGACGGCGCCGGTGGCCGGGTTGAAGACTGGCTGGCTGCGCCCGGCGCCTGGGGTGGAAACCTTTCCGTTCAGATGGTGGCCAATGGTGATTTGCGGGGCAATTTCGATGGGCGATAAAAACATGGGAAATCCTTTGAAACGTGAATCAGTGGCATCAGTGGTGATGAGGCAGTCTATGAGTCCCTGGCGGGTTTGATAAGACCCGGTTTACTGATTACATTGTTCATATTCCTGAACAATGAATGCCGATCATGTCCTCTGACCAACTGGCCCCCCTGGTGGCCGATCTTCATCTTTTGACGGTGCTGGCCGCGACCCGCAGCTTTACCGAAACGGCGCGCCGGCTTGGCCTGTCCAAGGCTTCGGCCAGCATGCGCATCAGCGAACTGGAGCGCAGCGCCGGTGTCCTGCTGGTGCGCCGCACCACGCGCTCGGTCGGGCTGACCGAGGCCGGCCAGCAACTGGTCAACGACATGCAACCGGCCTTCAGGCGCATCAGCGAGAGCTATACCGCCGCGCGCGACCTGGTCGGCACGCCGCGCGGGCTGATACGCGTGACCGCGCCGGTCGCGCTGGGGCGCCAGCACCTGGCGCCCTGCGTCGCCACCTTCCTGCGGCGCTTTCCCGACATTCACATCGAACTGGAGCTGACGGACCGCTTCGTCAATCTGGTCAACGAGGGCTTTGACCTGGCGATCCGGCACACCAACGCCCCGCCCGAGACGCATGTCGCCTGGGTCTTGTGTGAAACCCGTTCCAGCCTGCTGGCCAGCGCGGAATACCTGGCGCGGCGCGGCGCGCCCGCGCACCCGTCGGAGCTGACCTCGCACGACTGCCTGGTCTATCTGCAGGGCAGCCATGCCGGCAACTGGACCTTTGCGCGGCCCGCAATGCACAAGGGCAAGCGCCAAGCCACGTCGGCAGAGCTTGAGCGGGTCGGCGTGACGGTCGCCGGCCCGCTCAAGGCCAACAACAGCGAGGTGCTGCGCGATGCCCTGCAAGCCGGCCTGGGCATTGGCCTGCTGCCGGACTTCAGCCTGCCGCCGCGCACCACGGACAACGCCAGCGCGGTACTTGTGCCGGTGCTGCCCGACTGGCAGGTGCAGGGCTTTTTTGGCGAGCGCATTTATGCCCTGCGACCCTGGTCGGCGCAGGTGCCCAAGGCCATTGACTGCTTTGTGGATCATTTGCGTCAGAGCTTTGCCGGGGGATTCCCGGGCGTGCAGGAAAGCCCGCCAGGGGCTTAAAACTTCTGTCAACGATGACACGGATAATCTCGCCCATGAATAATCGATGGAAACCCAACGTCACGGTCGCCGCGGTCATAGAACGGGACTTTGACGGCGTGCGGAAATTTTTGCTGGTCGAGGAAAAAACCCGCGATGGCCTGAAGCTCAACAACCCGGCCGGCCACCTGGACCCGGGCGAAAGCCCGGCGCAGGGCTGTGCGCGGGAGACGCTGGAGGAAACAGCCTTTCATTTCACGCCGACGGCAGTCGTGGGCGTCTATCTGTCGCGCTTCGAGCGCGTGCAAGCCGGGCAAACCAAGCCGCTGGACGTCACCTATTTGCGTTTCACGTTTTGCGGCGAACTGGGCGAACAGGTGGCCGGCCAGGCGCTGGACCATGGCATTGTGCGCACCGTCTGGCTTAGCGCCGACGAAATCAGGGCCTGCGTGCCCATGCACCGCAGTCCCTTGCTGCTGACCTGCCTGGAAGACTACCTGGCCGGCCAGCGCTACCCACTGGCACTGGTCACCACCGACTCCAGCGTGTACGCCGGCAAGACCTGAAACCCCTGGGGCCGGCCATAAAAACTAAAATGCTGCGATGCACAAGCAAGGCCATCATCAAAAAATAGTCGTGGGTTTAAGCGGCGGCGTGGACTCCGCCGTGACGGCCTGGCTGCTCAAGCAGCAGGGCCACGAGGTCATAGGCATCTTCATGAAAAACTGGGAAGGTGATGACGACAGCGAATTTTGCTCGTCCAACATCGACTTCGTCGATGCCGCCGCCGTCGCCGACGTGATCGGCATCGAGATCGAGCATGTCAACTTCGCCGCCGACTACAAGGACCGGGTGTTTGCCGAATTCCTGCGCGAATACCAGGCCGGCCGCACGCCCAACCCCGACATCCTGTGCAATGCCGAGATCAAGTTCAAGGCGTTTTTAGACCACGCGATGCGCCTGGGCGCCGAGAAAATCGCCACCGGCCACTATGCGCGGGTGCGCAAAAATGAGGCCAGCGGCCTGCACGAGCTGCTCAAGGGCCTGGACCCGACCAAGGACCAGAGCTATTTTTTACACCGGCTGAACCAGGCGCAGCTTTCCAAAACGCTGTTCCCGGTCGGCGAGCTGCACAAGACCGAGGTGCGGCGCCTTGCCGCCGAGATTGGCCTGCCCAACGCAAAGAAAAAAGACTCGACCGGCATCTGCTTTATCGGCGAGCGGCCTTTCCGCGATTTCCTGAACCGCTACATCGCCAAGGCGCCCGGCCCCATCAAAAACGACAAGGGCCGCGTTCTGGGCGAGCATGTCGGCCTGAGTTTTTACACGCTGGGCCAGCGCCAGGGTCTGGGCATTGGCGGCGTCAAGGCCAGGGGCGCGGAACTGAAAGCCGCGCAGGCCAGGGGCCAGCGCGGCGTGGGCGAGCATGAGCCCTGGTTTGTCGCGCGCAAGGATCTGGACAGCAACACCTTGTGGGTGGTGCAGGGCCATGACCATCCCTGGCTGCAATCGACCCGGCTCAGCGCGCTGGACTGCAGCTGGGTGGCCGGCGCCGCGCCCGCGCCCGCGCCGGGTGCCATGGCGGCCAAGACGCGCTACCGGCAGCAAGACGCCGCCTGCGAACTAAGCAGCGTCACGGCCGGCGGCTGCGAGCTGGCGTTTTCAGAAGCCCAGTGGGCCGTCACGCCGGGCCAGTCTGCCGTGCTTTACCAGGGCGAGGTCTGCCTGGGCGGCGGCGTGATTGCCGGCAGCAATGTGCAGAACCTGCCCGGCGCCAGGCCGCTGGCGGCCTGAAAGCGCCCGGTTTTGCGTCTTTAACGCCGAATCACGCGATCACCCAATGAACACGGGCGCAAGTAGCTATAAATACAATAGCACGCACCCTCAAAGCGCCGACTCGACATAGGTGTAGATGTAGTTGGAGCCGCCGTTGACATCGCCCAGCAGGCGGGAAGCGCCAAAAATGCCGGAGCGGTGCGACACGCCGAAACCGATATAGGTGTCTTTCAGCACCCGCGAGCCGATCAGGTCGCCCAGGCTTACATCCAGCGTCGGGTCCAGGTATTGCAGCAGGCGCGAGGTCGGCTTGCCATTGGCCGCCTGGCTGCTCGCCTCGATATAGGGCGCGCGCTGCGCCGCCGAAACGCCAGCGCCCAGGCCCAGCCGGGTCTTGACGCGGTCGCTCCAGGGGAAGCCTGAATAAAAAGCCTTCATGAACAGATCGAGTTGCAGGCCGTTGGCCTGCAAGCCGCGGTCGTTGTGCTGCGTCAGGCCGACGTAGCCGACAAAATCCAGCGGCCAGCCATTCACGTTCTCAAGAAAGGTCTTGCCCAACTGGACCCCGGCAATGCTGGTCGGGTTGACGCTGGCCGTCGACAGGCATTGCGCCGTGACGATTTTCAGCAGGTGGCAGCCGTCTTCGGTGGCCTTGCCGTAAAGCAGCTTGACGTAGGTGGGCGAGCTTTCCTGCGCCCATTCGCGCTCATGGCCGCCGAAGTCGTAGGCCGCGCCCACATAGACGCCGGGCAACACGCGCTTTTGCACGATCGGGCTGTCCTTGATCTTGCCGTCCAGCACCGTGGCGGACAGGCCGGCCAGCAGGCGCCAGCGCTGCGTCAGGTCGTAGGAGCCGTACAGGCCCAGCGTGGTGTTAATGCCCGTGCCGGGCGCATAGGCCGGCCGGCCCGGCGCGGCTTCGCTGCTCCGAACGCCGTAGTAATAGTTGTTGAGACTGGCATCGCGCAGCGCCAGGCTCAAGCTGGGGCGCAGCCGCCACGGGCCGGAGCGCCAGTCGTAGCTGTAGCCCAAGCGCAACTCATTGCCCTTGGAGGTATTGCCGGCGTCGTGCAGGAATTCGGCCTGCACATTGCCCCAGGGCTGGCGGTATTGCCATGACAGGCCCAGGTCTATGCCGGAATCGCGCGTGGCCATGCCGGCCAGGCTGGCGGGTATGCGGTCAGAGGGAAAGCCTTCGAGGCGCTGCGCGGCAAACAGGTCCAGCCGCTGATCGCCGCCCTTGAGCAGCTTCACGCCCGCCCGGTTGGCATCGAGGAAGACCCGTTCGCCCTCAAAAAGATAGAGCGGCAAGACGTCGTGGCGGGTACCGCCTTCCCGATACGGCGACGGCTCGAAGCGGACAACCGCCCCCAGTCCCGCGCTGCCGGGCTCCGACAGCAGCGTGAAGGGCTCGACGTTGCCGTTCGCGCTGGCGGGTGCCGCAGCAGACAGGGCGGCGGCCAGCAGCACGGTGCCAGCAAAAGAGGCAAGGAAACCAGAACCGGAGCGAGAAAAATTTTTCATCGTGGCATTTTTTCATTTTCAGTGAGCCAGGCAGCAGCAGCCGCCGCCCGTTTCCCATTCATCTTTTTCGTAATTTTACAAAATACGGCTAATGCCCATATATAACGGTATTTGTTTGCTACAAAACAAATAGCATACCGGGATTGAAAAAACCCGCATCAGCGGGTTTTGGCAAATCATTGCGATGCCAGCCGACGCGTGTCAGAACGGAATGTCGTCGTCCATGTCGTCAAAGCCGCTGGCCGACTTGGACGCTGCGGGGGCCTGCCGGGGCGCGGCTGCGGGCGCGCGCGGCGGGGCGGATGCAGCCGGCGCGCGGCGCGGCGCCTCGTAGCCGCCACCCTCGTCGCCGCCTGGGGCGCCCATGCCTTGCCGGCTGCCCAGCATCTGCATCTGGTCGGCGCGGATTTCAGTCGTGTATTTGTCGACGCCGCTCTGGTCGGTCCACTTGCGCGTGCGCAGGCTGCCCTCGACGTAAACCTGCGAGCCCTTGCGCAGATACTGGCCGACGATCTCGGCCAGCCGGCCGTTGAACACCACGCGGTGCCATTCGGTGGCCTCCTTCATTTCGCCGGTCTGCTTGTCCTTCCACCGGTCGGTGGTGGCGATGGTGACGTTGGCGACCTGGTCGCCACTCGGAAAGCTGCGCATTTCGGGGTCTTTGCCGAGGTTGCCGACGATGATGACTTTGTTGACGGATGCCATGTGTGTACTCCTGAGCAGGTCTTCGGGGCCAACCCCCAAAGCGAATCTTGCAAGTTTAACTGGCCGGCCGGCCCAGCGCGTCAGCGCCTGAAACGCTCACCGGTGCGCCGCGGCCGGGCGCCTTCATCGGCCATGCGACCAGCAGCCACAGCAGCATCAGGCCGCCGCAGACCAGGAAAAGGCCTTTCGGCCCGTGGTTTTTGGTGATCCAGCCGCCCACCGCGCCGCCGGCAAAGAAGCCGAGCGACTGCAAGGTGTTGTACACCCCGAGCGCCGCGCCACGCGCATGGGGCGGCGCCACCCGCGAGGCCAGGCTGGGCTGGCTGGCTTCGAGCACGTTGAAGCCGCAGAAAAACAGCACCAGCAGCGTGCCCAGCCAGCCCAGCCCGGGAACGAGCGAAGACGACACCGTCCAGAGCAGGCCCGCCTGCACCAGAGCTATCAGCCCTATGGCGCCGAGGAAGACGGCGCGCAGATAACCCCGCTTTTCAAGCGGGAAAAGCGTCATGCCCATGACCACGAAGGAGGCCAGCACGGCGGGCAGGTAAACCTGCCAGTGCCGCGTCTTGTCCAGGCCCGCCGCCACCAGCAACGCCGGCAGCGCCACCCACATGGCCAGCTGGACCGCGTGCAGCACGAAAACGCCGAAATTAAGCCGCAGCAGCGCCGGGTCTGCCAGCACTTCCAGCGCGCTGCCACGCGCCGGGCTGCTGTGGATGAGCGGCTCGGCCGGCACCCACCACAGCACGACGGCAATGCCGGCCAGCGCCAGCGAGCCGGTCAGCGCGAACAGGCCGTGCAGGCCGATATAGCCCGCCAGCCAGGGCGCGACCACCAGCGACAGCGCAAACATCAGGGCAATGCTGCCGCCGACCATCGCCATGGCCTTGGTGCGCACCTCGTCGCGCGTGGTGTCGGCCAGCAGCGCGGTGACGGCGGCCGATATGGCGCCGGCGCCCTGCACCGCCCGGCCAATGGTCAGCCAGTGCAGGTCAGGCGCCCAGGCCGAGACAAAGCTGCCCACTGCAAACATCAAGAGGCCGACCACAATGACCGGCTTGCGCCCCCACCCGTCCGACGCAAAGCCGAAGGGAATCTGCAAAAAGGCCTGGGTCAGGCCATAAATGCCCATCGCCAGGCCGACCCTGGCCGGATCGTCGCCGCCGGGCAAGCGCGCCGCCTCCAGCGCAAACACCGGCAACACCAGGAACAGGCCCAGCATGCGCAGGGCAAAAATGGAGGCCAGCGACGCGCTGGCGCGCAGCTCGGTGGCGGTCATGGGAAATGAGGGGGCGGCAGAAGACACGGTGAAAGGGTCTCAAAATGAAAAAATACAGCCAGAACAGCCGCGCACGGACACATTGAATGCGGACGGGAACAGCGCGCTGCCGTCCCGCACCGGCTGGTGCATAGCCGTCTATTGTGCTTGAAACAGTGCTTGGGTCTATGATGGAAAGTTTTGCGGCGCCCATTCCTGTGAACTTTCCCGACGACAGCAAACACCTTGTCACGCGGCCTGCCACCGAGCTCGCGGACACGGACGGCCAGTTTCCTCCAGGCGCTGGCGCCAGGGCCGCAGGGGCGCAATGCATCAGCATTCGCGGCGCGCGCACCCACAACCTCAAGAACATTGACCTCGACATCCCGCGCAACCGGCTGGTGGTGATCACCGGCCTGAGCGGCTCGGGCAAGTCGTCCCTGGCCTTTGACACGCTTTACGCAGAGGGCCAGCGCCGCTATGTGGAAAGCCTGTCCACCTACGCGCGGCAGTTTTTGCAGCTGATGGACAAGCCCGACGTGGACATGATCGAGGGCCTGTCGCCGGCGATTTCCATCGAGCAAAAAGCCACCTCGCACAACCCGCGCTCGACCGTCGGCACGGTCACGGAAATTCACGACTACCTGCGGCTGCTGTTTGCGCGCGCCGGCACGCCGTATTGCCCCGTGCATGACCTGCCGCTGCAGGCGCAAAGCGTGGCCGAAATGGTCGATGCCGTGCTGGCCCTGCCCGAGGACACGCGGCTGATGATACTGGCACCGGTGGCACGCGAACGCAAGGGCGAATTTGTCGATCTGTTCGAGGCCATGCAGGCGCAGGGCTATGTGCGTTTCCGGGTCGATGGCGCGACCTATGAGGTCGATGCGCTGCCCAAGCTGAAGAAAACCGAAAAACATACTATCGACGTGGTGATTGACCGCGTCAAGGTGCGCGCCGACAGGGACAAGTCGCCCGAGCCCGAAACAGGCATGCCGCCCCCGCCGGCGCTGCGCCAGCGCCTGGCCGAAAGCTTTGAGGCCGCGCTGCGGCTGGCCGACGGCCGGGCCATTGCCCTGGAAATGGACACCGAAAAAGAGCATCTCTTCAGCGCCAAGTTCTCCTGCCCGGTTTGCAGCTACTCGCTCAGCGAGATGGAGCCGCGCCTGTTTTCCTTCAACTCGCCGGTGGGCGCCTGCCCCTGCTGCGACGGCCTGGGCCACCGGGAATTTTTCGACCCGACGCGGGTGGTGGGCTTTCCCAGCCTGAGCCTGGCCAGCGGCGCGGTCAAGGGCTGGGACCGGCGCAATGCCTATTATTTTTCCATGCTGGAAAGCCTGGCCAGCCATTACAAATTTGACATCGACACCGCCTTTGAAGAGCTGCCCGAGAACGTCAGACAGGTGGTGCTGCATGGCTCGGGCGAGGAAGAGATCAAGTTCAGTTACCTGACCGATTCAAAGGATTCGGGCAGCACGCCGGGCAAGAAGGTCGGCAAGAAGCACCCTTTTGAAGGGGTGATCACAAACTTTGAACGCCGCTACCGCGAGACCGACTCGACCGCCGTGCGCGAAGAACTCGCGCGCTACCGCAGCGTGCAAGCCTGCCCCGACTGCGGCGGCACGCGCCTGCGCCAGGAGGCGCGCCATGTCTACCTGGTGGGCACTGCGCAAGGCGCTGAAAAGGCCAGCCCGCGCAAGGCCATCTATGAAATCAGCCACCTCACGCTGCGCGAGAGCTTCAACTATTTCAGCGCCCTGACAATGGAAGGTGCCAAGGCCGAGATTGCCGCCAAGGTGGTGCGCGAGATCGGCCTGCGGCTGAAGTTCCTCAATGACGTCGGCCTGAACTACCTGAGCCTGGACCGCAGCGCCGAAACCCTTTCGGGCGGCGAGTCGCAGCGCATCCGTCTGGCCTCGCAGATCGGCTCCGGCCTGACCGGCGTGATGTATGTGCTGGACGAGCCCAGCATCGGCCTGCACCAGCGCGACAACGACCGGCTGATCGGCACACTCAAGCATTTGCGCGACATCGGCAACAGCGTGCTGGTGGTGGAACACGACGAGGACATGATCCGCGCTGCCGACCACGTCATCGACATGGGGCCGGGCGCCGGCATCCACGGCGGGCGCGTGATGGCCCAGGGTACGTATGCCCAGGTGCTGGCCA
>JBKJKI010000301.1:0-12671 GCA_046597475.1 Polaromonas sp.
TCCAGATTCGCAGTCGCCCGCGACACCCTTGCCGTTCGGCTAACTCTTCCCCTTGCCGGGTGAGTAGAGGTCTTTCACCTCCAAGTAAGTGCGCCCTGCCGGGCGCACCAAAAAAAAAGCCCAATCTTTCGATTGGGCTTTGAACGGAACCGCGAAAATGAATTTCCGGACGGAACCGAGGAGACAACTGGTTAAGAAACCCCGTTGATTCAACCGGGTTTTACTGGCGGGCTCCGTGAACTTTCCGGCACGCAGGGCACCGGAAGCCACCATTGATTAACGCTTTTTGGCGATGTTCTTGGATGCATTCACAGCGGAAGCGGCTGCGGTGTTGAAGTTGGCTTCGGCCATGTCACCGGCTTGCTTGACGGCTTTTTGCACCGACTCAAACGCGGTGTTGGCGGCTGCCACGGCGTTCTTCATCATGGCAACCGCGGCTTCGGAACCGGCAGGTGCGTTCTGCGAGGCGCTGTCAACCAGGCCGGCAAATTTCTTCTGTGCGTCGGCAGCCTGGCCTTCGAAGGTCTTGCTGATGTCAGCACCGGCGGCTTGAGCGATCTCATACAGATGACGGCTGTAGGCAGCGGTCTTTTCAGCCAGAGGCTGAACCAGGCCAGCTTGCAGGGCGAGCAGTTCCTGGGCGTCTTTTACGCTCAGGGCGGCTTGGGTGTTGTTGGCGGTTTCGGCCAGGGCAGCCTTGGTGGCCTGCACGTTCAGTTCGACCAGCTTTTCAACGCCTTCAAAGGCTTTTTGGGTCAAACCAAAAAGGGTGTCGATGTTGGCTTTGTGGGCGGCCATGATTTGTTCAGCGGTCAGCATAAGTAATCTCCAGATAAAGGGGTTAAGGTGAATAGTTGCTTTGCGCTGAATTGCTGCACTGCAACATGGTTTGAATTATAGGGGAAACCCGTGACATTGCAAGTCTTATTTGCTGCAGTGCAGCATTTTAGATGCGAGACCCTATCGCAGGGCGTTCTTGCCGACTGGTCAGTGCCCCCAATGCCCCGGAATTGGCGGGTCAGCGGCCAGCGCGATTAGACTGGTGACTCACTCCGGATTTTTCCCGTGCATGCCTTTTACGCCGACAACTTTGTTTTGCCGCTGCCCGCGGGCCATCGCTTTCCCATGGGCAAATACCGGCTGCTGCGTGATCGCCTGGTGAACGAGTATCCGCAGCTGCGCATGGCCCAGGCGCCGGCCGCCAGCGATGGCGAGCTTGCGCTTGCGCACACGCCTGCCTATATCGAAGCGATTGCGCAGGGCACACTGCCCGCGCCGGCGCAGCGCGAAATTGGCTTTCCGTGGAGCCCGGCCATGGCGGAGCGGGCACGCCGCTCGGTGGGGGCCACGGTGGCTGCCGCGCGCGCTGCACTGGGCGGGGTTTCGCGGCCCGAGGGCATCGCGGCCAATCTGGCGGGAGGCACGCATCACGCGTATGCCGACAAGGGCGGTGGCTTTTGCGTCTTCAACGACGCGGCCGTCACCGCCCGCCTGATGCAGGCGGAATGGGCTCGGCAACATCGCCAGGCGCGGCGCCCCCTGCAGGTTGCCATCATTGATCTGGACGTCCACCAGGGCAACGGCACGGCCAGCATCTTTGCCGGCGATGCCAGTGTCTTCACGCTGTCCCTGCATGGAGAAAAAAATTTTCCCTTCCGCAAGGAGGCCAGTGACCTGGACGTGGAGCTTCCCGACGGTTCCCTTGATGCGCCTTACCTGCAGGCGCTGGAGCATGCGCTTGATGAACTGGAGCGCCGCTTTGAACCGGGGCTGATCCTCTTCCTCGCCGGGGCCGACCCCCATGAGGGCGACCGCCTGGGCCGCCTGTCGCTGAGCTACGACGGGTTAGAGGCGCGCGACCGCCGGGTGTTCAACTGGGCGTGGACGCGCCGCATCCCACTGGCCTTTTCAATGGCGGGCGGCTACGGCGTGACTATCGACGACACCGTGCAGGTGCAGATGAATACTTACCGCGTGGCACTGGAGTACTGGTGTCTATGGAAAGGCTAGGGCCCCCACGCTTGTCGCCGCGCGTACTGCGCTGCCCCCGAGGGGGCGCTGCGCCTGCGGCCCGGCAAAGCCGGTTCCGCGGCCCCTGCTGGCGTGAAGAGGCGCGCTCACTGGCAAAATAAGCACTCATGACCTTACCTACCCGCCCGCAAGCGGAAGCCCGCAGTGCCTACAAGGCCTTTCGCGACATCGGCACCCGCTGGTCGGACAACGACGTCTACGGGCACATCAACAATGTCGTTTACTACAGCTGGTTTGACACGGCGGTCAACGGCCTGCTGATCGAGCGTGGCGTGCTGGACATCCATGCCGGCCAAGTGATCGGCCTGGTGGTCGAGACCCGGTGCAATTATTTCGCGCCCCTGGCTTTTCCCGATGCCGTGGTCGCTGGCATTCGCGTGGCGCATGTGGGCAAGTCCAGCGTGCGTTATGAGATAGGCCTGTTCGCAGGTGCGAAAGACCAGCTTTGCGCTGCCAAAGGCCATTTTGTTCATGTGTATGTGGACCGCGCCACGCGCCGCCCCGCACCCTTGCCGCCTGAATTCCTGCATGTACTGGAGACCCTGACGTGAAACACGCTGCCCACCCTTCGACGCCTTCCACGCCTTTTGTCGCGGGCGACTTTGCTGCTCTTGATGCCCCCGACAGCACCTTCGCGCACCCGGTCGACCCGGTCGACCGGGCCATCGAAAGCCGCCAGTCGATGCGGGAATTTTTGCCGACACCGGTGTCGCGTGCCACGATAGTGCGCCTGCTTGAGCTGGCCAGCCGCGCGCCTTCGGGCACCAACACCCAGCCCTGGAAAGCCTATGTGCTGCAGGGCGCCAGCCGCGACGCCCTGGTCGCCAAGGTCTGCCAGGCGCATGACGACTTGCGCGCCAATCCGGCGCTGGCCGTTGACTACAAGGAAGAATATGACTACTACCCTGAAAAATGGGTGTCGCCCTATATCGACCGGCGCCGCGAAAACGGCTGGGGCCTGTACGGTCTGCTCGGCATCACCAAGGGCGACAAGGACAGGATGCACGCCCAGCACCAGCGCAACTTCCGGTTTTTTGACGCGCCGGTCGGCCTCATGTTCACGCTTGACCGGGTGATGGGGCGGGGTTCGCTGCTGGACTATGGCGCCTTCCTGCAAAACCTCATGGTCGCCGCGCGCGGCCACGGCCTGCATACCTGCCCGCAGGCCGCATGGAACGGTTTTGCCAAAATCATCCTGCCTCATATCGGCGCTGGCGACAACGAGATGCTGGTGTGCGGCATGTCGCTGGGCTATGCCGACGAATCGGCGCTGGTCAATACCTTTCGCACGCCCCGCGTCAGCGCCGCGGAGTTCACGACCTGGCTGGACTGATGAGTCCCCACGCTTGCCACTGCGTGTGCTGCGCTGCCCCCCGAGGGGGCTGGCCTGGCTTGGGGCGGCCCGGCGCTGGCGGCCGTGGCCCCCACGCTTGCCACTGCGTGTGCTGCGCTGCTCACCGGTTCTGCACCCCTAGGGGGCTGGCCGCGTTTCCTTCGTCTGCATGACCTTTTCCGTCGTGCAGCTGCTGGGCGGGCTGTCTTATGCCACCACGCTGTTCCTGATGGCGGCCGGATTGACGCTGATTTTTGGCGTGACGCGCATTGTCAATTTCGCCCATGGCAGCTTCTTCATGCTGGGCGCGCTGTTCACCGCGCATTGGGTCACTGACTGGTTTTCGGCCTGGGGCGAGAGTACCTGGCTTTACCTGACCGCTATTTTTCTGGGAGCTGCATGCGCCGGATTGGCGGGCGCAGTGGCTGAATTCTTCTTGTTGAGGCGGATGTCGGGCGCGCCCGAGCTTTACCAGCTGGTGGCCACCTTCGGCCTGAGCCTGGCGATGCATGATGCGATGCAGTGGGGTTTCGGTCCCGACGAGGTGTTCGCGCCGCGTTTCCCGGGGCTCGAAGGCGCGGTCGCGATTGGCGGCGAGCTGTTCCCGGTCTACCAGCTGGCGATGATTGCACTCGGCCCGCTGGTCTGGTTGGGCCTGAATCTCTTGCTGCACAGGTCGCTGTTCGGCCAGCGCCTGCGCGCCGCCACGCAAGACCGCGACATGCTTGCGGCGCTGGGCGTGAACCCCAGGCCGCTGATGCTGGGCGCGGTGGTGCTGGGCTGCGCGCTGGCCGGCTTGGGCGGGGCGCTGCAGTTGCCGCGCGAGCCGGCGCACCTGCAGATGGACATGAACGTGATTGTCGAAACCTTTGTGGTCGTCGTCACGGGCGGTCTGGGCAGCATTGGCGGCGCGTTTGTCGCCGCCCTGCTGATCGGCCTGGTTCATGCCTTTGGCACGGTGCTGTTCCCGCAGGCGACGCTGGTGATTGTTTTCCTGACCATGGCCGTCGTCCTCGTGTTCCGGCCCCAGGGGCTCAATGGCATGGCCGCGGCCTTGCACGAGAGCGCAGGCGGCGCGCGCGAGGCGGCGCAGAAGTTCCGGGGTCTTCGCCTGGGCTGGCGCTGGACTTCCGTCCTTGTCCCGCTGTTCATGCTGCTGGCGGGTCTGGCGTGGTCGGGTGGGCCTTATTGGCAAACCCTGGCTGCTGATGCGCTGATCTTGATGATTTTTGGCATCAGTCTGCAGTCCATGATGGCGCTGGGCGGACTGGTCAGTTTTGGCCATGCGGCCTTTTTTGCGCTGGGCGCGTATGGCGCGGCCTTGTCGAACAGCCTGTGGGGGGTGTCGCTGCCAGTGGCCCTGGCTGCCGGCTGCGGCGCGGCGCTGGTGGTAGCCGCGGTATTCGGGGCGGCCGTGGTGCGTAGCGCCGGCGTGTATCTGGCCATGCTGTCGCTGGCACTGGCGCAGGTGGTGTGGGCCGGCGCAACGCAATGGGTCAGCCTCACGGGCGGCGACAACGGATTGATCGGCTTGACCCTGGTGGGCGACGAAGGCCGGCCGGTTTTCCATGGGCTGCTGGTGGCGCTGGCACTGGTTTCGGTGCTCGCGCTGCGCTGGCTGGCCCGCTCGGTCATGGGCGCGGCGCTGCAGGCCGTGCGCGACGCACCCTTGCGCGCTGCGGCATCCGGCTTGTCGGCCGGCTGGCTGAAGTACCGGATATTTGTCGAGAGCGCCGCGCTGGCGGGACTGGCCGGCGGCCTTTTTGCGGCGCACAAGGGGGCGGTTTTCCCGTCGCTGGCAGCCGTCTCGACCTCGGTGGATGCCCTGCTGGTCGTCCTGCTGGGCGGCGTGCATCAGCTCTGGGGCGCGGTGGTGGGCAGCGCCGTGCTGACATATGCCGGCGCCGAGCTGGGCCGCGACGTCGCCTACTGGCGTGGCCTGCTTGGCGTATTCATCATGCTGATCATGGTGGCCGCGCCATCGGGGCTGCTGGGACTGCTGCCCCGCCTGGCTAGCCGGACACGGCGTGCCAGCGGAGCGCTGCGCTGATGCTGCAGGTTCAGCACATGGTCAAGTATTTCGGCGGTGTGCACGCCGTGGACGGCGTCAGCTTTGAGGTGGCGGCAGGGGAGTGCGTGGCGCTCATCGGGCCCAACGGCGCGGGCAAGTCCACCTGCTTTGCGTGCATTGCCGGCCAGTACGCCTTGACAGGCGGCGATATTTTCTGGAGCGGCCAGTCGCTGCAAGCCCTGGCGCCGGCCGCGCGTTTGAAGAAGGGCGTGGCGCGCACCTTCCAGGTCGCGCAGGTCTTCGAGGCGCTGACCGTGCTACAAAATGTGCAGCTGACACTGCAGGCAGTTGCTGGGCCTGGTGCCATTTCTGCCTTTAAAAGCCTGGACAGCCGGTCACGCCAGGAGGCTGCCGTGCTGCTGGGGCAAACCGGCCTGGAGGCACTGGCTGGCGAGGACGTGCTGAGCCTGTCCTATGGTGCCAAAAAGCGCCTCGAACTGGCGCTGGCGCTGGCCGGAAGTCCCAAGCTCCTGCTGCTCGACGAACCGGCCGCCGGTCTGGCCGAAGAGGAGCGTGCCAGCCTGATGCTGCTGGTCAAGCGGCTTGCCGGGCAGGGCATGGCCGTGCTCTACACCGAGCACAACATGGACGCGGTGGCCGGGGTGGCTGATCGCGTGCTGGTGCTGATCGAGGGCCGCCTTGCCGCGCAAGGCTCTTTCGAGGCGGTTTCCCGGGATGCCACCGTGCGCCGGCTTTATCTGGGCGAAGGCCAGGAAGCGCCCGAAGGCGAAGGGATGGCCCATGCTTGAAGTGCACGGGCTCAACGCCTTCTACGGCCAGGCGCAGGCCTTGTTTGAGGTGTCGCTCAAGGTTGGCGCCGGTGAGCTGGTGGTGGTGCAGGGGCTTAATGGCGCCGGAAAATCCACGCTGCTCAAGGCCTTGATGGGCCTGGAAGTTCGCACCGAGGGCCGCATCACCTATCAGTCCGCGTCGGGGCCAAAGGACATCGAACGCTGGGAAACGCACCGGCGCGCGCAGGCCGGACTCGGCTTCGTGGCCGAGGACCGCCGGCTCTTCGGCGGACTGACGGTGCGCGAGAATCTCCATGTGGCGGCCAGCCGTGATGCGAGCGCCCACGAAGCGCGCGTGCTTGAACTGTTTCCGGCATTGAAACCGCTGCTCGGGCGCCCCGCCATGCAGATGAGCGGCGGCCAGCAGCAGATGCTGGCGATTGCCCGCACGCTGATGACGGGCCCGAAACTCCTGCTGCTCGATGAGCCCTGCGAAGGCATTGCGCCGGTACTGGTGGAGTCCATTCGCGATGCCCTGCTGGCCCTGAGGCGCCAAGGATTGGGCCTGCTGGTCGTGGAGCAAAATCGACTGCTTGCCTCGCGCGCTGACCGATTGCTGGGTCTGGTTGCGGGTAAAGTCAGGGATTCCTGATCTAGAGCCGTGCCTTTATCGCCGCCTGCTCAGCTTACCATTCATTTTTACAAGGACATTGACATGACCACCACTACGCCATCAGGCCTGCAGTACGAAGACACCGTGCTGGGCACCGGAGCCATTGCCAAGGCCGGCCAATACGTCAAGGTGCATTACACCGGCTGGCTTTACAACGACGGCGTGCAGGGCGCCAAATTTGATTCCAGCAAGGACCGCGGCCAGCCCTTCCAGTTTTCGCTCGGCGGCGGCGAGGTCATTCGCGGCTGGGACGAAGGCGTGCAGGGCATGTCGGTGGGGGGCACCCGCCGTCTCATCATCCCGGCCGAGCTGGGCTACGGCGCGCGCGGCGCGGGCGGGGTGATTCCGCCCAATGCCACCTTGCTGTTTGAAGTCGATTTCCTGGGGACCTGAGCGCCGGGCTGCATCTCCTTTCACCGGGCTTGGGCTTCTTCATGATCATCAACAGCCTGCTCGATACCGACCTGTACAAGTTCACCATGATGCAGGTGGTGCTGCATCAGTTTCCCGCTGCCGAGGTGGAGTACAGCTTCAAGTGCCGCAACGCGGGCACCCCGGGCATTGCTGACCTGGCACCCTATGTCAACGAAATCCGCGAAGAGGTTCGCGGCCTTTGCAGCCTGCACTTTCAGGATGCCGAGCTGGCCTATCTCAAGGCCTTGCGTTTCATCAAGAGCGATTTCGTTGATTTCCTCGGCATCTTCAGGCTCAATGAAAAGTACGTGAGCATCACGGCCTTGCCGACGGGCGAGATCGACGTGCTGATCAAGGGCCCGTGGCTGCACACCATACTGTTCGAAATCCCGGTGCTGGCCATCATCAACGAGGTCTACTTTCGCAATACGCAGAAGCAGCCCGACCTGACCGAGGGCCGCAAGCGCCTGGACACGAAAATTGGGGAGTTGCAGACCCAGGGCCTGGGTGAATTGAAGATTGCCGACTACGGCACGCGCCGACGTTTTGGCAAGGCCTGGCATGAAGAAGTGTTGCGAACGCTGGTCACGCGGCTGGGCACCGGTGCGTCGGGACAGCTCGCCGGCACCAGCAATGTGCTGTTCGCCATGAAGCTCGGCCTGACCCCCTTGGGCACCATGGCGCACGAGTACCTGCAGGCTTGCCAGGCGCTTGGCCCCAGGCTCAGGGACAGCCAGGTGTTCGGTTTTGAAATGTGGGCCAAGGAATACCGCGGCGACCTGGGCATTGCGCTGTCGGACGTCTATGGCATGAGCGCCTTCCTGCGCGATTTCGACCTTTATTTCTGCAAGCTGTTTGATGGTGCACGCCATGACAGTGGCGACCCTTTCCAGTGGGGCGAACGCATGCTGGCGCACTATCAGGTCAATCGTGTCGACCCCAAGACCAAGACCCTGATCTTCAGCGACGGGCTGACCATGCCGCGCACCATAGCGCTCTACCAGCAGTTCAGGGGACGCTGCCAGCTGGCCTTCGGCATCGGCACCAACCTGACCAACGACATGGGCTTCGAACCCCTGCAGATCGTGATCAAGATGGTCCGTTGCAATGGTCAGCCGGTAGCCAAGCTGTCTGACACACCGTCGAAGAACATGTGCGACGACGAAAAATACCTGGCTTACCTGCGCCAGGTTTTCGAGATCCCCTCGCCGACCTGAGTTTCCGACCCGATAATCGATTGTTGCGCCCACCATTGTCGGGGGCGCGCAACCTGGAGACCTGGATGAGAGCTTCCCGCTGGACGACCACTTTGGCCTTGCTGTGGCTGCTACCCGATCTGTCATTTGCCGCCCAGCTCGATGGCAGCAAGCTGTCGGGTTTGTGGGGCGTACCTTTTGCCGGGCTGCTGCTGTCGATTGCGCTCTTGCCCCTGCTCACGCCGCATTTATGGCACCATCATTTTGGCAAAATCACCGCAGGCTGGGCGCTGGCTTTCTTGCTGCCATTTGCCATTTTCCAGGGCCCGGGCATGGCTGCCGCGGGCTTCATGCATGCGCTGCTTGAGGAATACATTCCCTTCATTCTTCTGCTCACGGCGCTGTTTACCGTGGCCGGTGGCATTCATATCCGCGGCAACCTGCATGGCAGCCCCGGACTCAATACCGCCATCCTGGCCATAGGCGCCGTGCTGGCCAGCTTCATGGGCACGACGGGAGCGTCCATGTTGCTGATTCGCCCGCTGATCAGGGCCAACGACAACCGCCGGCACAAGGCGCATGTGGTGGTGTTCTTCATCTTCATCGTGTCCAATGCTGGCGGCTCGCTGACGCCGCTGGGCGACCCGCCGCTGTTTCTGGGCTTCCTCAAGGGCGTCGATTTTTTCTGGACCGTGGGCCATATCTTCCCGGAAACACTTTTCCTTGTGGGCATGTTGCTGGCGATTTTTTACGCCTTTGACTGGTGGTTTTATCACCGTCGGGAGGAAATCCTGCCGCGCGACCCAACGCCCGATACCCGGAGCATCGGTTTTGATGGCGCGGTCAACTTCTGGCTGCTTGGCGGCGTGGTCGCGCTGGTGCTGCTCAGCGGGTTCTGGAAGTCGCCCGTGGTGTTCAATATTGCCGGCACTGACGTCGGCCTGCCCGGCCTGGTGCGCGACGCCGGACTGATCATCATCACCCTGGCATCGCTCAAAACCACGCCTGCCGGCGTGCATGCCGACAACCAGTTTTCCTGGGGACCCATGGCCGAGGTGGCGAAGTTGTTCGCAGGCATTTTCCTCACCATCATTCCGGTGATCGCCATGCTCAAGGCGGGCGCGAATGGTCCGTTCGGGGCAGTCGTCGCCAGCGTTACCCGCCCCGATGGAACGCCTGAACCGGCCATGTATTTCTGGGCGACGGGGGCGCTGAGTTCCTTTCTGGACAACGCGCCGACTTATCTGGTGTTCTTCAACACTGCGGGGGGTGATCCGCAGGTCCTGATGACCTCGCTGGCCTCCACGCTGGCCGCCATTTCGGCGGGCGCCGTGTTCATGGGCGCCAACACCTACATCGGCAACGCGCCCAACCTGATGGTCAAGGCCATTGCCGAACACCGCAACGTGAAGATGCCGAGCTTTTTTGGCTACATGCTGTGGTCGGGCGGGGTGCTGATTCCGCTGTTCATCATCATGACCTTCATCTGGTTCTAATAAGGGCACTCGCATCATGAGCAAACCAAAGCTACTGGTCGCCCGCGCCGTCTTCCCCGAGGTGATAGCGCGCCTGCAACAGCATTTCGACGTCGAATCCAACCAGGGCGACGAGTCCTGGTCCAAGGCCGGGCTGATGGCGCGCCTCGGGGACAAAGACGGCGTTTTTACCACTGGCACCGACCGCATCGATGCCGAGGTGCTGGCGGCAGCGCCCCGGCTGAAGATCTGCGCCAACATGGCGGTGGGCTACAACAACTTCGACCTGACGGCCATGACGGCCGCCGGCGTGCTCGGCACGAATGCGCCCGATGTGCTGACCGAGACCACGGCCGATTTCGGCTTTGCCCTGCTGATGGCCACCGCCCGCCGCATCACGGAGAGCGAGCACTTTCTGCGCGACGGCCAATGGACACGCTGGCGCTACGACATGTTCGCCGGCTCCGACATCCATGGCGCGACGCTGGGCATCCTGGGCATGGGCCGTATTGGCCAGGGCATTGCTAAACGCGGCGCGCATGGTTTTGGCATGAAGGTGATTTACCACAACCGCTCGCGGCTCGACGCTGCGCTTGAAGCGGAATGCAAGGCCAGCTACGTCGGCAAGGACGAACTGCTCAAGACCGCCGACCATCTGGTGCTGGTGCTGCCTTATTCTCCCGCCTCGCACCACACCATAGGCGCGGCCGAGCTGGCGCTGATGAAACCGACCGCCACCCTTGTCAATATTGCGCGCGGCGGCATTGTCGATGACGCGGCGCTGGCCGCGGCCCTGCGCAACAAGACGATTGCCGCAGCCGGCCTGGATGTCTTTGAAGGCGAGCCTGAAGTCCATCCGGATCTGCTGGCCGTGCTCAATGTGGTGCTGACGCCCCACATTGCCAGCGCCACCATGCCGACGCGCCTGGCCATGGCCAATCTGGCGGCTGACAACCTGATCGCGTTTTTCTCGGAAAACAAGCCGCTGACGCCGCTCAATCCTGCTGTTCTTGCTTCGGAATAAATTGCGCATGACGGAGTTTCCTGGCTGGATTCTGGCGGCGCTGGCCGTCATCAATGTTCTCTTGCTGCTGTGGCTGCTTTTTCGCCCGGCCCCCGAGGCGGGTCAGCAAAAGCTGTTGGCGGAGATTGGCGCGCTCGCGGCTGCCAGTGAGCGCCTGGAGCGCGAGCTTCGCAACGAGGTCAAGAGCAGTGCCCGCGACACGCGTGGCGAGCTGGCGCAAGGCCTGTCGCTGTTCCAGCAGGCGCTGCTGGCGCAGTCCGGCGACGTCGCGCGCACACAGAACGAGCAGATCGACTCCTTTCGCGTGCAGCTAGCTGCCATGCAGCAGCAGGTCGCGCAGGCGCTGCACACGGCCACGCAGTCGCTGGCGCAGCAGTCCAAGTCGGGCAGCGAGGCCGTGGCGGATTCGCTGGCCCAGGCGCGCAATGCCCAGGCCAGCGGGCTGATGCAGGCCAGGGAAGCGCAGGACATGGCCCTCAAGCGCTTCTCGGAGGGCCTCAACGATCAGCTGCGGCAAATGGCGGAGGGCAATGAACGCAAGCTGGTTGAGGTGCGCCAGGTGATCGAGCAGCGGCTTGCCGCGCTGCAGGAGGGCAATGAGAAGAAGCTCGACCAGATGCGCGCCACCGTCGACGAAAAACTGCAGACCACGCTGGAAACCCGGCTGGGCGAGAGTTTCAAGCAGGTTGCCGACCGGCTGGAGCAGGTGCACAAGGGCCTGGGCGAGATGCAGACGCTGGCGCAAGGCGTGGGCGACCTCAAGCATTTGCTGACCAATGTGAAAACGCGCGGCATTTTCGGCGAGGCCCAGCTCTCGGCCCTGCTGGAGCAGGTGTTCACCGTCGACCAGTACGCGGCGCAGGTCGTGACGCGGCGTGGCGGTAAAAATCCGGTTGACTTCGCCATCAAGCTGCCCGGTCGGTCTGATTCGGGCGAGCCGCTGTGGCTGCCGATTGACGCGAAGTTCCCCAACGAAGATTACGAGCGTCTGCTCGATGCGCAGCAGCGCGCCGATGGGCCGGGCGCCGAAGTCGCGGGCAAGGCCCTGGAAATGCGGATCCGGCTGGAGGCCCGGTCAATTTCCGACAAATACATCGAGCCGCCTTACACCACCGATTTCGCCATCCTGTTCCTGCCGACGGAAGGCCTGTATGCCGAGGTCTTGCGCCGCCCCGGCCTGATGGAGAGCCTGCAGCGCGATCACCGCATCACGCTGGCCGGTCCGACTACGCTGCTCGCCATGCTGACCTCGCTGCAAATGGGCTTTCGCACGCTGGCGCTGGAGAAGCGCTCCAGCGAAGTGTGGCAGGTGCTGGGCGCCGTCAAGACCGAGTTTGGCAAGTTCGGTGACGTGCTGGCAAAAGTCAAATCGCAGACCGAAACCGTGCTGAACACGCTGAGCAGCGCCGAACAGCGCAGCCGCGTGATGGGCAAGGCCTTGCGCAATGTCGAAGCGCTGCCCGAGGCCGATTCGGCCCGGCTGCTTCCCATGGACCAGGACCTGGACCCGGCGTGAATCGCAAGGCATGACGCGCGAGCTGGCCCGGCTGATTCTTGCGCAGATCTTTCTGCATGCGTGCATGGCCGGCATGCGCATGGCCGCGCCCTTGCTGGCGCTGCGCGAAGGCTACAGCCCGGCGGCCGTCGGTGTGCTGCTGGCGCTGTTTGCCCTGACCCAGGTGTTTCTGGCGCTGCCCGCAGGCCGCTTTGCCGACCGCCATGG
>JBKJKI010000013.1:0-29368 GCA_046597475.1 Polaromonas sp.
CCGCGGCCGTTCCCCCCTGAGCGTCTGGCTTCTTGGCGCGATGCGATGCTCGCCGAGATCGCTCGGGGTCGCTGCGTCAGCAGTCGCGGCCGCTTCAACCCGCGCGGCGTCAAGCGCGAGATGAGCAATATCAGCGTCCGGCATCGTGGGGCAGCGCTTCACCAGCGGCATCAGCCGGTACCGGCGTTGCGTATCTGAACAGTATTGCATCTAGCCCAATTAGTATGTGCGCAATTCGCTATCAAATTAATAGCATTTAAAAAACCACGCCTAGTCTTCCGGCTCGGTCTTTCGCGGCGGCTTGGGTCGCGGCGGGGCGCTGGTATGGATCAGCATGGTGGCTTTTTCCATCTCGCCCCTGAGCAGTTCAGGCACGGCCTTGAGCGCGCGTTCAATGCTTTCTTCAATACCGGCCCGATGCTCTTGCGAGGGTTTTTTCAGCACCCAGTTCACCACTTCCGTCTTGACGCCCGGATGGCCCACGCCGATGCGCAGCCGCCAGTAGTCGCCGCTGCCGAGCTGGGCATGGATATCGCGCAGGCCGTTGTGGCCGGCGTGGCTGCCGCCGAACTTGAGTTTTGCCTGGCCGGGATTGACGTCGAGTTCATCGTGGGCGACCAGAATCTCGTCCGGGGCAATCTTGAAAAAACGCGCCAGAGCGGCGACGGACTTGCCCGACAGGTTCATGAAGGTCAGCGGCTTGAGCAGCCAGACCGTCTGCCCATTGACGGTGGTGCGGGCGACCTGGCCAAAATAGTTTTTATCGAGGCTGAGCGGCGCCTTCAATTGGCGCGACAGCGCGTCTATCCACCAGAAGCCGGCGTTGTGGCGGGTGGCTTCGTACTCGGGGCCGGGGTTGCCCAGGCCAACAAACAGTTTGATCATGTTTCGTGTGGGGAAGAGGAGGAAAAAGCCGATTCAGCGTAGCAGAACCCGGAACTGTCGCAAACTGGCAAGCCATGAAAAAGGCCCTTGTCCTCGCAGGAGGAGAAGGGCCAGTTTTTGCCGGGCGCGGCCTTTTCAGGCGGACCCTGCGAGCCGGGAATTACTTCTTGGCGGCGGGCTTGGCGGCAGGCTTGCCACCTTTTGCGCCGGCTTTGGCGTCTTTTGGATCCACTGCCTCGGCAGGGGCGGCTTCAACTTCTTCCACGATGGCCGTGACGGACACCATGACGGGGTTGACCTGACCCTTGGCAACGGCTTTCACGCCCTTGGGCAGGACGATGTCCTTGACGTGCAGCGAAGTGCCTTTCTTCAGGCCGCTCAGATCGACGGCGATGAATTCGGGAATGTCCGCAGGGAAGCACGAGAGCGTCATCTCGGTCAGCACGTGGTTGACCAGGCAGTTCTCGGTCTTGACGGCCGGGGACTCTTCTTCGCCGCTGTAGTGCACCGGCACCTTGACGGTCATGCGGGTGCGGGCTTCAACGCGCTGGAAATCAATGTGCTGGACCTGCTGCTTGTAGGGGTGCATCTGCAGATCGCGCAGCAGAACCTTGTGGTCCTTGCCGCCGAGCTCCATCTCCAGGATGGCGCCGTGGAAGGCTTCTTTCTTGATGGCGTGCCACAGGGCGTTGTGATCGATCTCGATCAGGATGGGCTCACCCGTGCCACCATAAACAATACCGGGCGTGCGGCCGGTGATGCGGAGACGGCGGCTCGCACCCGTGCCCTGCTTTGCGCGCTCAAAAGCGACGAATTTCATAATCTTCTCCAAAAGAGGCGGGCCGCGACCAGCTCACCCCGACATCAAAAATGGCTGCTCAAGCCCTGTGAGCTGTGCAGCCGGCTTTTTTGCCTCAAATCAGGACGGATTGTTCCTGATCCGAAAACAAACTCATGACCGAGTCTCCCTTGGCGATGCGCTGCATGGTTTCAGCGATCAGCGGCGCCACGGAGAGTTGGCGAATTTTTTTGCAGGCCAACGCGTTGGCGTTCAGCGGAATGGTGTTGGTGACGACCACTTCATCGAGTGCGTCGCCGTGCGTGATCCGCTCGATCGCCGGGCCCGAGAAAATCGGGTGCGTGCAGTAGGCGTAGACTTTTTTGGCGCCGCGCTCTTTCAGCACTTCAGCGGCCTTGACCAGCGTACCGGCCGTGTCGATCATGTCGTCCATGATCACGCAGTTGCGACCCTCGATGTCGCCGATGACATGCATCACCTCGGACACATTGGCCTTGGGGCGGCGCTTGTCGATGATGGCCATGTCGCAGCCAAGCTGCTTGGCCAGCGCGCGGGCGCGCACCACGCCGCCGACGTCGGGCGAGACGACCATCAGGTCGGTGTAGTTTTTCTGGCGCAGGTCGCCCAGCAGCACCGGGGAGGCGTAAATGTTGTCGACCGGGATGTCAAAGAAGCCCTGGATCTGGTCGGCATGCAGATCCATGGTCAGCAAGCGCGTCACGCCCACGGCCTGCAGCATGTTGGCCACGACCTTGGCCGTGATGGGCACCCGTGCCGATCGTGGGCGGCGATCTTGCCGTGCGTAGCCAAAGTAGGGAATCACGGCAGCGATCTGATCGGACGATGCGCGCTTGAGCGCGTCGACCATGATGAGAAGCTCCATGAGGTTGTCATTGGTGGGGGCGCAGGTCGACTGCACCACGAACACGTCGCGGGCCCGTACGTTTTGCTGGATTTCAACGGTGACTTCACCGTCCGAGAAGCGTCCCACATGTGCAGCCCCCAGTGTGGTTCCGAGGTTCTGTGCAATTTCAGCGGCCAGGCCTGGATTGGCATTGCCGGTAAAAACCATGAAATCGGGGTGGTGCATATGCATGTGGGGCCCAGCTGCTTGGACTTGAAGGTGGCTGAAATTTTCAGGAGGCAAATGACGCACGGGGAAGGCCGATGCAAAGGGGGGCTTGGCAGTGAGCGCCTGTTGCGGGTGTTCCCGAAATACACAGACCCGCAGATGAATTCATCATGCGGGTCTCGGACGACAAGCTCTTGCGGGACTATCCCGCAGGCTTACAAATTTTGGCAGGGGTGGAAGGATTCGAACCTGCGAATGCCGGAATCAAAATCCGGTGCCTTAACCAACTTGGCGACACCCCTACACAGGACAATTGTTGTTGCCAACAACCAACCCATTAATCGTTGCTTGAAAACATATTCTCAAGAGCGGTTATTTTACCAACCGGCCAGAGGATGCATCTCCAAATTTCTGCACTTGCGAATTTTCCAGTCGCCAGGGGCGGCTGCAAGCTCCGTGTCATGCAAAATCTGCGCAAATACTGCACTTCCAGAGCCGGTCATGCGCCCCTGAAGCTGTTGCATTTCCAACCAGTCGAGTGACTGCTTGATCTGCGGACAAATTTCCTGGGCAACCGGCTGCAAGTCATTATGACCAAACCTGAAACTCATATTCTTCAGATTTTCCTGGCCTTCAGCATATGCAGCAAAGCCTAGCATTGTAGCAGTTTCTGTATCGCGTTTGAGCCCCTGTGCGCTGAAAATAGCTTGTGTCGACACGCCATCCGCCGGTTTCACAACAAGGAAGCGCGCTGCGGGCAAGGCGAGCGGAGTGATTTTCTCGCCAATTCCCTCGACCCAGGCATGGCTTCCACAGAGGAAAAAAGGAACGTCCGCGCCCAGCGATAGCGCCAGGGCGCGCAGTTTTTCAGGGGGCAGGCGCACCCCCCAAAGGCGTTGCAGGGCCAGCAGGCAGCTCGCCGCATCAGACGAGCCTCCGCCCATTCCTGCTTGCGACGGAATGCGTTTTTCAAGACTGATGTGTACGCCCAGGGAAGTGCCGCTGGCCGCCTGCAGTGCGCGGGCGGCGCGCACGCTGAGGTCGTCACCGGGAAGAGCCTCGACGCCACCTGCGCCAATGCTGTCCGGCGCGGCCAGATCCGTTCGGCTGATCAGCCCGTCGGTGCGAAGCTCAAAATGCAGGCTATCGCACCAGTCGATCAGCATGAAAACCGACTGCAGCAAATGGTAGCCGTCCGGCCGGCGGCCGGTGATGTGCAAAAACAGGTTGAGTTTGGCGGGCGCGGGAACGTCGTACAGCGACTTGAGGGGCGCCGATGCAAAGGGTCGGCGGGTCACGCGCGAACAATCCGGTAAATCATGGGCAGCCGCAGGGCGGGGCTCACCGGTCAAGCACAACCCGAAGGGCTGCTTCGGGCGCGGGCAGGAGTCGTTTGGCGGTGATGCGGCCTTCAGCCTGCCGCGAAAGGTCAGCGGTCCACCCGCTGACGCTGGCGTTGTCGCCGTGCAGCCACGCAAACAGCGCGCTTAGCGGGATGGCGGCGCCTGTAGCTTGCGCCATCAAGGCATCGACAGAGTCAAAGCGCTGGATTTTCTGGTCGCCAGAGTCCAGCACTGCCTCGGAGGGGGACCAGCGCAAAACACCGAGGATGCTTCCCAGGGGGCTGATCAGGGTCAGCTCGCCACTCTCAGGCCTGCCCTTGAGTTCAAAACCGGCATGGAAAGACTGCGCCGGCTCACTTTGAACCTGCAGGCTGATACGCCCTGCCCAAAACCCGTTATTCGGGTAATTTCGGGCTGTTGCCAAGGTGGAACGACTACATCCCGCTATTAAAAACATAGCAATGATGGTTCCGGCAACAAGCAGGACATGAAGGCGCCTGATGAAAGACAGCATCAAGCCTGCTTACAGTTTTACCCGAAGGCGCTTGAGCGTCTCATTGAGCGCTTCGCTGTCGGGGTTGATCATCCGGGCTTCTTTCCAGATGGCGATGGCACGGTCGCGCTGGCCCATGCTCCAGAGCACTTCGCCGAAATGCGCGGCGATCTCGGGGTCGGGCTTGGCCTTGTAGGCAGCCTCGAAAATCCGGACGGCCTCGGCCTTATTGCCCAGGCGAAATTCGACCCAGGCCAGGCTGTCTTCAATGAACGGGTCGGATGGTGCGAACTCAAGTGCCTTGCGGATCAGCTCCCGCGCTTCGGTCAGGCGAATTCCCCGTTCGGCCAATGAGTAGCCCAGCGCGTTGTAGGCATGGTGGTAGTCAGGCTTTAGCTCGATGATGCGGCGCAGCAAACGCTCCATTTCATCGAGCGAGCGCAGCTTTTCAGCCATCATGGACTGGTCATAGAGCAGGTCGACATCGTCGGGTGTCTTGGCCAGTTCCTGCGCCAGCAGCTCATGAGCCGGCTGATATTGCTTGAATTCGCGCAACAGGCCGACTTCAGCGTTGATTTTCATGCGCGCGTCTTCCGGCGTGCGTTCGGGGAGCTGGCGAATCAGCTTGCGGCCTTCTTCAAGCTTTCCCTGGCTGGCGAGAATGGAGGCGCGGCGGGTTTGTGCCTGCGCCAGATCCGAGGAGTTTTCAATCTTGCCCAACCAGCTTTCGGCGGCAGCGTAGTCTTTTCGTTTTTCGGCTAGTTGCGAAAGTGAAAGATAGGCCTGGTCAAGGCCGGGCCTGTTTTCAGCGTCGGCTGTCTGGCTGCGCAGCGCTACATAGCGCTCCAGCGAGACCTGGGCCGGCGCCAGCTGGTTGTCCTGCAGTTGCAGCGAACCGAGCACCAGCCAACTTTGTGGGAACTCGGGTTTTTCGCGTGTGACGATCTGCAACTGGGCCATGGCTTCGGCATAGCGCAGCAGGCCCAGCAGGGTCTGGGCGTAGGCCATGCGGATTTCAGGCGAGGCTTTGTCCTTGCCCCCGGGATTCTCAAGATACCTTTTCACGAGACCTTCGGCCTCGGGCATTTTGGGGCCCATCAGTTCCAGCGCCACCAGCACGGGGCCTTGCGCCGTGGCATCAGCCGCGTGGCCACGGCTGGCCGCCTCGAACGCGCCCTTGTTGTCACCCGCAGCCAGGCGCATGCGCCCCACCGTGGTCCAGGCCGCGCCTGCGGTGGCCGGACTGTTCAGCGAGTCTGCCAGCGCGGCTTCAACCACCGTGCTCGCCAGGGTCTTTTCGCCGGCCCGGGCATAGGCGAGGGGCACCGCCGTGAGCACCGCGGCGCGCTCGGCGTCGGGCGCCATCCTGATTTCTGCCTTGAGAGGGCCTTCGGTGTCGGCAATACGGTTCAGGGCGATCAGGATCTGCAGAACATAACGGTTCGCCTCGCGCGAAGCGGGCAGGGCTTGCTTCCAGGCATTCGCCGCCTGCAGGGCCGCATCGCCCGAGCGCGACTGCAGGGCGATATCGGTCGCGCGCTGGTAAAGCTGGGCGTTGCCGGTCTTGCGGGCGGCGTCCAGCATCAGCGCAAAGCCCGCTGCCGGCGCGCCCTCTTGCGTCTCCATCTCACCGACCAGCAACTGGTAGAACAACGTGCCATCGAGTTGAGACACGGGAGCGGCCTCCTGCTCCGCCTTGGACTGGGCAAGTCCTGACGGAGTGGCAGAATCAGACGCCGGTGCTTGTGCCCACACCATCTGCATGGCAAGGCACAGGCAGGTAAACGCTAGGCCAGGTTGTTTCTTCATTTGCTCATGATAATTGAAGCGACCAGAAGGACGATTCCGTATGGATTCGCTGCGGTGTTGGGGTGTATGCCAGGCAGTAAGTTCCTTGCAAGCCGTTTTTTATGCCGGAAGTTTTGACCCATGCCCGAATTACCCGAAGTTGAAGTCACAAGGCTGAGCATTGCGCTGAGGATTGCGGGAGCGCGCATCGAGCGGGTGGCCGTGGGCAAAGCGCTGCGCTGGCCACTCGGCTGCGAACCGCAGCAGTTGCATGGCCAGACTGTCCTGGAAGTGCGCCGCCGGGGTAAATACCTTTTGCTGGACCTGAGTGACGGACTGCTTCTGATTCACCTTGGCATGTCCGGCAGCCTGAGTTTTGGCGCCGGGCTTGAGGCTCCCGGCAAGCATGACCACTTTGACCTGGTGACCAGCCTGGGCACCCTGCGTCTTCACGATCCGCGCCGCTTTGGGGCGGTGGTATATGCCAGCGGCGAAAGTGATCCAGTCGCGTGCAAACTGCTCGGCAAGCTGGGAGTGGAACCCCTGGGCGAGGCATTTGACGCGTCCGTATTTCATCTGGCGCTCAAACGCAGGAATATCGCCATCAAGCAGGTCCTGCTCGGCGGTGAAGCGGTGGTGGGCGTGGGCAATATTTACGCTTCCGAGGTGCTGTTTCTGGCCGGCATCCGTCCCACCACGAAGGCCATGCGCATCAGCCGGCCGCGGGCCGCCCGGCTGCACCAGGCGATCCAGCAAGTGCTCGCGCAGGCCGTTGTCAAGGGAGGCAGCACGCTCAGGGACTTCTCGAACGCCCAGGGCGAGCAGGGGCATTTTCAGCTCGATGCCATGGTCTATGACCGTGCAGGCTTGCCCTGCAAAGTATGCGCGGCGCCGATCAGACGCGTCCGGCAGGGGCAGCGTTCCACCTTTTACTGCGTCAATTGCCAGAAGCCGTGAAGACCTTGATGCCCCGCCCCCGTTAGACTGGGGTAGGCGATGCTATATTGGGCCGTTATCCTCTTACGGCAGACCATGTCTTTCAACAAACAATTTGACCAGCACGGCACTTGGCGTCGCAGTTTTGCGTTACGGCTGAAGCTGCTTGGCGAATGGATGAAGGACCACGACCTGCTCAATGCGGCGGTCGAGGAGCGGCTTCACAGGCTTGAGACCCAGGTACGTGCCGACAAGGTCATGGTGGCTTTTGTGGCGGAGGTTTCGCGCGGCAAGTCAGAGCTGATCAATGCGATTTTTTTTGCGGACTATGGTCGCCGCATCATGCCTGCCAGTGCGGGGCGCACGACGATGTGCCCGACCGAGCTCGGCTATGACGCGGACGTTCCGCCCTGCCTGCGGCTGCTGTCCATCGAAACGCGGCTGCAGGCGCAGGCACTCATGGAATGGCGAAACGTGCCTGAGAAATGGACACGGGTTGACCTGGACGTGAATGACGCAGCCCAACTGGCAGAGGCGCTCGAGAAAGTGGCTGAAGTCAAGCACGTGACGCGCGATGAAGCCCGTGCGCTTGGCTTCTGGCACGACAGTCATCCCGAAGACAACCCGGTGGCCGGCGCTGACGGAATGATCGAGGTGCCCAGGTGGCGCCACGCCTTGATCAATATCGCCCACCCCTTGCTGAAACAGGGCCTGGTCATCCTGGATACGCCGGGGCTTAACGCCATAGGCGCAGAGCCCGAGCTCACCGTCAGCCTGATTCCCCAGGCGCATGCGGTGGTGTTCATTCTCGCGGCCGACACCAGTGTGACGAAGTCTGACCTGTCCATCTGGCGCGAGCATCTCGTCACCGAAGGCGAGGGTCGCGATACCCGGCTGGTGGTGCTCAACAAGATCGATACCCTGTGGGATGCCCTGAGCACGCCGGCGCGGGTGCAGGCGCAGATTGACCGCCAAAGAGCGACATCGGCGGAAATACTGGGGCTTACGATTTCGCAGGTGATTCCGGTTTCGGCTCAAAAGGGCTTGGTTGCCAAGGTCACCCGCGACCAGCAATTGCTTGAGGCCAGCCAGCTGCCCGCGCTTGAGCTGGTGCTCGGGCAGGGCGTGATGGGGCAACGCCAGAAAATCCTTCGCGCCGCAGTGGCGGCAGGTATCGGCGAGCTGCGCACCGAAGCCGGCCGCTCAATGAGCATCCGCCGGCGTGATCTGGCCGAGCAGATGCTGGAGTTGCGAGGCCTGAGGGGCAAGAACAGCTCGGTGATCAAGCACATGCGAACACGCATTGAGCACGAGCAGGCAGAGTTTGAAGCCAGTGGCGCCAGGATACATGCGGTACGTTCCGTGCATCTCAAGCAGCTTCGTGAAGTGGTCAGCCTGTTGGGCACGCCCATGCTCAAGGTCGAGTTGGCAGCGCTGACCAGGGCGCTTCAGCAACCAGGCATCAAGCTGGGACTGAAAAAGGCCTACGGGCAGGCATTTGCGCGCCTGCGTGAAGGCCTTCGGAAGGCGCAGGGCCTGAACGCTGAAATCCAGGCCATGCTGAACGTATCTTTCAGGCAGCTCAACACCGAATTCAGCTTTTCGCTGCAGGCTCCCCAGCAACCCGACTTGAGCCGCTACCCCAGGGACCTGGAAGTGATAGAGCGCAGCCATTTGCAGTATCTCGGGCTGGGCAATGTGTTCAGGCTGTCCCAGCCAGAGTTTTCCGAGCGTCTTGTCCGTGCGCTGGTGACACGAATGCGGGTGATTTACGAGTCGGCCCTGGCGGAGGTGGAACTCTGGAACAAGTCGGCCTCGTCGCAGCTTGATGCGCAGTTGCGTGAGCGCAGGCGCAATTTCGCGCGCCGGCTCGAAGCCATTGAGCGCATCCAGCAGGCGGCCTCGGGGCTGGACGACAGGATTTCGGAAATCGACGAGCAGGAAAGTGTGCTCAACGAACTCGACAGCAAACTGGCGGAGCTGACGTCCTGCCTGATGGATGCGCCGCCGCTGCTTTCGGGCTCGCGTGAAGCCGAAGCCTCCTCAGCGGGGCTGGCATTGGCGGCCAGCGCCTGAGCGCCAATGCAGCTGAAAACCCTGCCATCCGGCGTCGAGGTGACTGACCCGCTTGCGGCAGGAGAATCCGGCAAGCCTGCACTGCCAAAAAATATTATTGCTGAATTTGCAGGTGAGATTGTGCGGTGGCAAAAAAGCCATGGACGCAACAGCCTGCCCTGGCAAAACACCCGTGACCCCTATCGCATCTGGCTGTCGGAAATCATGCTTCAGCAGACCCAGGTCAGCACGGTTCTTGATTACTACGAGCGTTTTCTGCGGCGCTTCCCGACGGTGGGCGAACTGGCCGCTGCCAGCCAGGATGAGGTGCTCGGCCTATGGAGCGGCCTGGGCTATTACAGCCGGGCGCGCAATCTTCATCGCTGCGCGCAAGAGGTGATGGCGCTGCATGGCGGTGCCTTTCCGCTTGCTGCCGCGCAGTTGCAGACCTTGCCCGGCATAGGCCGTTCAACGGCGGCGGCCATCGCGTCGTTCTGCTCTGGAGAGCGCGTTGCGATTCTTGATGGCAACGTCAAGCGCGTGCTCACACGTGTGCTGGGGTTTTCCGACGATCTGGCGCAAAGCGCCAATGAGCGTGCGCTCTGGGAGCACGCTACGGCGCTCTTGCCTCAAGATGACCTGCATCACGCCATGCCTCGCTATACCCAGGGCCTGATGGACCTGGGCGCGACGGTTTGCACCGGGCGACAGCCGCAGTGCCTGTTGTGCCCCGTGCAAAAGCTGTGCCTAAGCCTGGCCAGTGGCGATCCGTCGCTATACCCGGTAAAAACGCGAAAATTGAAACGCAGCGCGCAGGCGCTGAGCCTTTTATGGGCGCAGTTGCCCGACGGTTCGGTATGGCTGGAAAGACGCGCCAGCCCGGGAATATGGGGTGGCTTGTATTGCCTGCCTGCCTTTGACACAGATGAGGCGCTCAAAGCACTTTTGCCTGAAAGCCTGCATGAGCGGTTTGAGCCGCTGCCGCCTTTCGTTCATGTGCTGACGCACAAGGATTTGCACCTCTCGCCCTGGGTCGCGGGATTTGAGGCGGGCCAGGCAATACCTGGCGCAATGGTGTCGGAGGCGCGCCCGGGCGCCTGGTTCGGTCCCGATGAGTGGCCGAATCTCGGCCTTCCGGCACCGATTCGCAAGCTGCTGACGCAAGATAACTCCGGGTAGGCCATGCCCTTGTTGGCCATGCCGCGCAAACAATCAGATGCCGTCCAGTTCCCGGTGCCGCTTCAGGGTGGGCCAATGCTTGCCGAATGCGGCTGCCAGCGCTTCCACCAGATAGACCGAGCGGTGCTGGCCGCCGGTGCAGCCAATGGCCACGGTGACATAGCTGCGATGGTCGCGTACCAGGGCCTGCAGCCAGCGGTCGAGGAATTTTTCAATGTCCCTGAACATGTCGTCGACTTCCGGGTGTGCCTTCAGGAACTCGACAACCGGCGCGTCCCGGCCCGTCAGCTGGCGCAAGCCTGCCTCGTAATGCGGATTGGGAAGCATGCGCACATCAAACACATAATCAGCGTCGAGCGGCACGCCACGCTTGAAGGCAAACGACTGGAACACTAGCGTGAGTTGCGTGGCAGGCGCCGCGATCAATGACTTCACGTAAGCCTGCAACTGCGAGGAGCGGAGCATGCTGGTGTCCAGTACGTGGGATTGCTCGCGCATCTCGCCCAGCAGTTCGCGCTCCAGCTCGATCGCCTCCACCAGCGCCCGGTGCTGGTCCGAAGCATCGTTGCGCGAGAGCGGGTGACGCCGCCGCGTCTCGGAAAAACGGCGCACCAGCGTCTCGGTATTGGCGTCCAGAAAAATCGACTGCACCGCCACGTTTTGTGCCCGTAGCTGATGCAGTTGCTGTGGAACCAGTGGCAGCGATGTGGCACTTCTCACATCCATCGCAATCGCAACCTTGGAGGCATCCTGCGGCAGCTTCAAGGCAATGAAGGGGATGAATAATTCTGGCGGAAGGTTGTCGACGCAGTAATAGCCTGCGTCCTCCAGCGCGTGCAGGGCGACCGATTTGCCCGAGCCCGACATGCCGGTGATGAGAGTCATTTCCATGGCCGAGCCTCAGAACCCTGGCGGCAGCCGCCTGTCGGCTGCGCGGGGACTGCAGGCCATGGCGCGGCGCCATCCTGAAAACTGGAAGATGCGAACGTTCATTCGACGATGCTAACCAGATGCTTATTCAGGCACTCAATCAAGGGGATTGGCCAGCATCTCCTTGGCATGCGCCAGCGTGGTTCCGGAGAGCTTTTCGCCGCCCAGCATGCGGGCAATTTCCGCCACCCGGAGTTCTCCGAGCACTAATTCCACCGTGCTGAGCGCTTTGCCGTCTTCCGTGCGTTTGGCCACCAACAGGTGATGGTCGGCGCACGCGGCTACCTGGGGTAAATGCGTTACCGCCATCACCTGGCGGTCCTTGCCGAGCTGCTTCATCAGGCGGCCCACTGTTTCTGCTACCGCGCCGCCCACGCCTGAATCGACCTCGTCAAAAATCAGGGTTTGCGCCTCTCCCAACTGGCTGGTGGTGACAGCAATGGCCAGGGCAATGCGCGACAACTCACCGCCCGAGGCGACCTTGCCGACCGGCCTGGGGGTGCTGCCGCTGTGGCCAGCCACCAGGAATTCGGCCTGTTCGAGCCCGTGCTGGGCCGGTTGCGCCAGTGCCGTCAGCGCGACCTCAAACTTGCCACCCTGCATGCCCAGGCCCTGCATGGCCTGCGTGATGGCCTTGGCAAGACGGGGTGCTGCCTTGCCGCGGCTTCTGGAAATCTCGCGGGCCTCCTGCAGGTAGGCCAGCCTTGCCTGGTCTTCAAGCTTTTCCAGCTGTGCCAGATCTGCCGACTCGTCAAGTTTTTGCAATTCTGATTGCCAGGACGCCAGCAGCTCAGGCAGCTCGGCCGGTGGCCGCTTGTAGCGACGCGCCAGCCCAACCCATAGGGCCAGGCGCTCGTCCAGGTCGGCCAGGCGGTGTGGCTCCAGTTCGGTGTGGCGCGCATAGCCATGCAGGGAATGAATGGCGTCTTCCATCTGCGCCAATGCAGTACTCAAAACCTCGATAGGTCCAATGAATTCGGCCTCTATGTGCTCCTGATTTTGTAGCGACGAGATGGCCCTGCCCAAGAGCGTCGTTGCGCTGTCATCGGACTCCTGCAGGGCATCGACAGCCGTCTGCACCGCCTCGCGCAGGGCCTGCGCGTTTGACAGCCGACCGTGCTGGGCATTGAGCTCTGTCCATTCGTCGGCGCCAGGGGACAGCTTGGCAAGCTCACCGATTTGCCACGCCAGCCGCTCGCGCTCGCGCAGCAGGCTGTCTTGCGCGCCCTGTGCCTGCGCGAGTGTCTTTTGCGCCTCGCGCCAGCGGCTCCAGTGCAGTGACAAGGCTTCGGTCGAAATGCCGGCGTAAGAGTCCAGCAGTCCCCTTACAGCGTCCGGACGGGTCAGGCTTTGCCAGGCATGTTGCCCATGAATGTCGACCAGATGATCGGCCACCGCCCTGAGCTGGGTGGCGGTGGCGGCACTTCCATTGATCCACGCCCGGCTCTTGCCCTGCAGATCGACGGTGCGGCGAAGCAGCAAGTCATTCCCGGCCTCGAACCCTGCCTGCTCCAGCCACGCGGCCAGGCCGGCCGGGCTGTCGAATTCAGCGCTGATTTCGCAGCGGGCGGCGCTTTCGCGCACCACGCCTGCATCTGCCCTGGCGCCCAGCGTCAGTTGCAGAGCATCAATCAGGATGGATTTGCCAGCGCCGGTTTCCCCGGTAAGCACGGTGAATCCGTCCGACAGATCCAGATCCATTTCGCGGACGATGACGAAGTCGCGAAGAGAGATGCTTTTGAGGCTCATAACTCAGAGTCCAGGTCGTAACCAGCAGCAGGGCGCACCGACGAGCTCATGCCACGCCCTCATTCCAGTGAAGTTTCTTGCGCAAGGTGTCAAAATAGCTCCAGCCCTTGGGATGCAGGAAGCGCATCTGATGCGCCGAGCGCCTGACGGTGATGCGGTCACCGTGCAGCAAGCTGGCCAGTGATTGCATGTCAAAATTAGCGCTCGCATCCCGCCCTGCGACTATTTCAATGGTGATTTCTCCGGCATCCGACAGCACAATGGGCCGATTGGACAAGGTGTGCGGAGCAATCGGCACCAGCACCCAGCCAGCAATGGAAGGGTGAAGCAGGGGGCCGCCGGCAGAAAGCGCGTAGGCTGTGGAGCCCGTCGGAGAAGCAATGATCAGTCCGTCGGCGCGCTGGTTGGCCACAAAGCGGCCGTCCACTTCCACGCGCAATTCAACCATGCCCGCCGTTGCACCCCGGTTGACAACCACGTCATTCATCGCGGTGGCACTGAAGACGCAGCGCCCATCCCGTATGACACTGGCCTGCATCATCCAGCGCCGGTCTTCCTCGTATTCACCGCGCAGCATGGGCTTGAGTGTGACCTGGTAGTCTTCAAAGGCGATGTCGGTGATGAAGCCCAGCCGCCCTTGATTGATGCCTATGACGGGAACGCCAAACTGGGCCAGCAGCCGCCCAATGCCTAACATGGTGCCGTCGCCGCCAACCACCAGGGCCAGGTCGCAGTGGGCGCCGATGCCGGCTGCGTCAAGCGTTGGAAACTGGCTCAGACCGGTGTTGCTGGCGGTGTCCTTCTCAATCGCAACATCGCAGCCCTGCGCGCCCAGAAAATGTGCAATATCTTCGAGCGCAGAACGGGAACCCTGGGCATGGTATTTACCGATTAGTGCGACATGGTGAAATTGCGACTTCATTGGTAAATTACATCACAACCCGGTGACCGAAGCTTCGTAGAATGTCCTCATGCTAGATGATCGTGCCCGTTTGTTGCTGAAAGCGCTGGTTGAGCGCTATATTGCCGATGGCCAACCCGTGGGTTCGCGCACGCTATCCAGAGCTTCGGGCCTTGATTTGTCGCCGGCCACGATTCGCAACGTCATGAGCGACCTGGAGGATCTGGGCCTGATTGTCAGTCCTCATACCTCGGCCGGCCGCATTCCCACCGCCCGGGGTTATCGGCTCTTCGTCGACACCATGCTGACCACGCAGCGCGACCCTCTGTCGAGCGCCGGGCATATCACCACGCCCAGGCTGGCGCCTGACCAGCCTCAAAAAGTTTTCAGCAACGCGGCGCACATGCTGTCCAGCCTGTCGCAGTTCGTGGGCGTGGTGATGGCCCCGCGCCGTACCTCGGTATTCCGGCACATCGAGTTTTTGCGCCTGTCCGAGAATCGGTTTCTGGTGATCATCGTCTCGCCCGATGGCGATGTGCAAAACCGCGTTATTTTCACCGAGGCCGACTACACCCAATCCCAGCTGGCCGAGACCGCCAATTTCCTCAATTCCCACTATGCAGGCATGGCCATCGAGGAGGTGCGTGAGCGCCTGAAAAATGAGGTCGAGGCGCTCAGGGGCGAAATTGCGACATTGATGCGAGCGGCAGTGCAGGTCAGCTCCGAGGCCATAGAGGCGCGTGACGAAGTGGTCGTATCCGGGGAGCGCAACCTGCTGGCTGTCAGTGATTTTTCCGGTGACATGGGAAATTTGCGTAAGCTTTTCGAGTTGTTTGAGCAAAAGGCGCAGCTGATACGCCTGCTTGATGTTTCGAGTCGTGCGGAGGGCGTACGGATCTATATTGGCGGCGAAAGCCAGGTGATCCCCTACCAGGAACTTTCCGTTGTCACGGCGCCTTATGAGGTCGATGGCCAGGTGGTCGGAACACTGGGCGTGATTGGCCCCATGCGCATGCCTTACGAAAAAATGATCCAGATCGTCGACATCACGTCAAAACTGGTGAGTACCGCGCTGAGTCATAGCAAATAGTGCACTTACAATCCAGGGGTGGCCTGGGGCGTTAGCTCAGTTGGTTAGAGCAGAGGACTCATAATCCTTTGGTCGAGTGTTCAAGTCACTCACGCCCTACCACGCTTACCTTGAAGCGCCTGTTCCCGAAAAGAGTACTGATTTTTCTTCACGCGTTCAACCCGCCAACTACGGGCCAGTTTTTCCGGATCAAACCCTCGCACACCAACAAAAAAACCCGGCCTTTTGCCGGGTTTCACAATTAGCGCTGCGGGCTAGCGCAATACGAGCACGGGCACAGTGCTGTGCGTGAGCACATGTTGTGTCTCGCTGCCTAGCAGGACGCGCTTGATGCCCTTGCGGCCATGCGAGGCCATCACGACGAGGTCGCATTTGTGCTTCTTGGCCGCGGACATGATGGATTCAGCCACCAGGTCTGACTGGGCGACGACGGCCTTGGTCTTGACGCCCGCGGCCTGCGCTGTCAACTGCACGGCATCCACCACGGCTTGGCCCTTGTCACTCCATTGTTTCTCGGTGCGTGCGATGTCCTCCATTGAAATCGTGATCCCGCCTTCGAAGTAGCTGACAGGGTAGCGCGGTACCACATACAGGGCGACCAGATCTGCCCCGACTGCCGCCGCCAAGTCAATGGCGCTGCGAACGGCCTTTTTGGAAAGCGCCGAGCCGTCGGTCGCAACAAGAATGCGTTGGTACATGACATGTCCTCCAGTTTTGATGATAGTTTTAAGCATAGCGTGGAATCCCGCGCCAAGGGTCGGAAAGCTCGGGCGCTCGTGATTTGACGCTTTCTTTCAAATCTGGCCGGGCTCACGCCGATTTTGTACTGCTCTCTGCGTCTGAGCGAATGACCAGAACCGGCACCGGTGCCAACCGGATGATCTGCTCTGCGCCGCTGCCCAGCAGCATGCGCCCCACACCGCGCCGCCCATGGGTGCCCACGACGATGAGATCGGCGTTCCATTCCCTGGCTGCCGTGGCGACCACCTCTGCAAGCCGTCCGCTAACGCTGTCGAAAAGCAGGTTGTCAGCCTCCACACCTGCGCTCTGGGCCCGGGTCATCGCATCCTGCAGGATTTTTTTTCCGGCTTCCTGCATGGCATTGAGCAGGTCTTCCGTGTAAGCGCCGAACTGCTCGTAGCCGCTCGCATAGGCCAACTCTTCTATGACATGGATCATCCTTACGCGCCCTCCCGAGTCTTTGGCGAGTTCCAGCGCGGCCCGCAGGGCCTTGTTGGCTGTCTCGCTTCCGTCTACAGGAACAAGTATTTGCTTGTACATGCGAATCTCCTCTTTTGTTTATCTTCGCCAAGCCCATTGTGGGGGGCTGAGGGACACAAGGCATTGACGTCGGTCAAGTGTATTTGTTGATATGCGTCAACCCGGGTTTGCGTGGCTGACGCGACATTAGCCGTATGAGATACCGCCTTGCAGTTGCCATGGTTTCTGGGGTCGGCTTGACGGCGTGCTCGTCGCTGCTGCCGCGCGGCAGCACAGGCGAACCGGGCGGGTTTGACAGCTTTGAGTTGGCCCAGGCTTCAGCGCAACGCATCGTCCCACTGGAAACCAGATTCCAGGAACTCAAGGGCCTGGGTTTCGATCCTGAGAACGGACCCAATGTGACGCTGATTCCCTACCCCGAGCTGGTGGCGCGACTTGCTCCCTATTCCTCTTTGCCGCTGTCAGCGCTCGACCCCGGTGTCAGAAAGTGCGTTGAGGCACAAGCGGGCTGCCGGGGCTATCTGTTTAATTTCGAGCATCAGGACCGGCAGCGCACGGGCGGGTTCTGGCTGGACTTTCTGAACATACGCAGAACCACCCATGTGACCGGATGGACCTTTCAGGCCTTGGTGGTGGTCAGCGATGGCACGGTATTGTTTCGAAACTCTGCGGGTCAGCCCAGAATCGACCGAACCGATAGTCAGCGTAACCCGCTTGGTCCCTTCCAGCCTGCTGGGGAATCGGCCGGCGCGGTGTTGCTGCGTTAAAGGGAAACCTGCTTCCACTTGACGGGCGAGCAGGTAAAAGGCTCTTGAAAAGAGACGCGCCAGTTCGCATCGCTCGCCGTGTCGGTGTGCTGCGTCCAGAGCGATGGAGATCGTGTTTCATGCCGATACCCTGCGCGCATATTGGCGCTAGATCAATTTGGTAGTTACGCGATGTAATCAATTGGGCAGTTTGCATCCGCTGCTCACTGCTGGCCGTATTGCTTGCTGGTTTGCTCTATCGTGTGGAGAAAGGGTTGAGGTTCAGATCGGCGTGGCGATTCAAGGCGGCGTGAGCGCGTAGCGGGCGGGGGATGAGATCTTCTACGTCTGCGCTAGTGGGACATGCGGGATTTTGTGTCAATTTATGGGATCAAACAATAAAAGGAGCAAGTCATGAGTCTTTCCTTGGGACAGTTGCTGGTTCATCTGGATGCCACGCCGCAGGCGATGCAACGTCTGGACGTCGCATGCCGTATCAGGCAGGCGCATGGCTGCGCAGTGACGGCGCTTTACGCCGTGACGCCCAGTCTGGTTGAACTACCGTTTTCTCCCGAGGTTGGACCCGAAATTGCGGCGTCCTTGCGCGACCTTGACGATGAGCGCCGTGCCCGCGTGCGCAACGCCTTTGATCAATCGCTCGCCAGGCAGGCGCTGGATGCGGGGTGGGCGGAGGTTCGCGACGATCCCGTCATCGCCGTGTTCGCACAGCAGGCGCTCTATGCCGACCTGTTGGTGCTGGGTCAGCATGACCCCGCAGGAACCCCGCAGGATGGCGTTCCCTTCGATTTCGTCGAGGACGTCATGGCAACGAGCGGGAAACCGGCACTGGTCTTGCCCTATGCGGGCCTTCCCGCGACGCTCGGCGAGACCATCGTGATCGCATGGAAGCCCACACGCGAAGCAGCCCGGGCCGTGGCTGCCGCGGTGCCCATGCTGCAGCGCGCGCGGCGAGTTCATATCCTCTCCTGGTCCGGGGATGATGGGCAGCAGGAAGAGGCGTCAATCGGCGGCGATCTGCTCACGCTGACGGGCTATCTGAAGCGCTTTGGCGTGGACGCGACCTGGCACCGCGATGGTCGGGAACCCCAGCAGATGGGCGAGTTGCTGCTGTCGCGGGCGTTCGACCTTGAGGCCGATTTGCTGGTCATGGGCTGCTACGGTCACAGCCGTGCCCGCGAATGGGTATTGGGCGGCACCTCCCGGACGGTACTGCGGTCCATGAGCTTGCCAGTGCTGATGGCTCATTGAACGCCGGCTCTTCCGTGCTTCCGACTGACGGGGCCCGAAAAAACGGCGTCTTCCCGGGGGGCGCCGCCTGCGTGAATATCCTTGCGTGCTCGGGGAAGGGGCTCGCCATGCAAACAGGCCATCACAACCGAAACCCGCAGAGGACCGCTTCATGATGCCCGCCATAGAAAGCTTTTTCGATCCCGCTACCGGGACCATGAGTTATGTGGTTTTCGAGATGCACGGATCTTCATGCGCCATCATTGATTCCGTTCTTGACTATGACCCCAAGTCCGGTCGCATCCAGACTGCCTCGGCCGACAAACTGATAGCCTTCATCCAGCAAGAAAACCTGCGCGTCGAATGGATTCTGGAAACCCACGCGCATGCCGATCATCTTTCGGCCGCCCACTATCTCAAGAAGAAACTGGGTGGAAAAATTGCCATCGGCGAGGGAATCACTGCCGTACAGGAGGTGTTCATGCGCATCTTTCACCTGGAGCCTGAGTTCCGGCCGGATGGTCATCAATTCGACCATTTGCTGCGAGACGGCGAGACCTTCGCGATTGGAGCGCTTGCCGCCGAGGCCCTGTCTGTACCCGGGCACACACCCGCCTGCATGGCTTACCGTGTCGGTGACGTCGTGTTTGTGGGCGATACCCTTTTCATGCCGGATGTCGGAACGGCGCGCTGTGATTTCCCTGGCGGCAACGCGCACACCCTTTACCGATCAGTCGGCAAACTGCTCAGCCTGCCGCCCGAAACCCGCCTGTTCATGTGCCACGACTACCCGCCCGGTGACCGCGCACCGGTGTGGGAAAGCACTGTGGCCGATCAGCGGGCAAGCAACATCCATATACGCGACGGTGTCAGCGAAGACGACTTCGTGAGCCTGCGAACACAGCGGGATGCCACGCTGGAAGTGCCGGTGCTGATTCTGCCGGCGGTGCAGGTCAACATACGCGCTGGCGAGATGCCGCCCAGGGAGGCCAATGGCGTGTCCTATCTCAAGATACCTCTGAACGTCCTTTGAAGCGCATCATTCGGCGAAACTCCATGAAGGGGAGCGCTGAAACAGCGTCGACTGCAGCCTTTTCGGGCGCTTCGACACCCAGTCTTTGAGTGCTGTGACTGCGCTGCACATTTGCAGACTCTTGAGCGGGTCGACTGCCTGAGAATGCCTGCCGCCCGGTTCACCGGGCCTTTTCCCCGAGTTGCCTCAGCTTGTTCAGCCAGCGCTTGCCACCATCCTCTCCGGCATTTCCGACCATGCCTATCAGCGTCTCATGAACCGGCGCAATGCCGACGAAGCCAAGAATATTGCGCTCAAGCGACTTGATGCCGTGGGCGCGGAAGTACCAGCGATAAACCAGTGCGGGCATGCCCATGGTGACCACGACCCGGGCCGATCGTCCTGTCAGCCCCTTTTTGGTGAAGGCCGCGCTGCCACCCTCGCGTTCGAATGCGAAGCCGGGCCTGGCCACCTGCTCCAGGAAGCCCTTGAGCAGGGCCGGCATGTCGCCCAGCCAGAGCGGAAAGAAGAGCACCAGATGCTCGGCCCAGCGGATATCGTCCTGCGCCTGCTTCAGACTGGCAGGCAGCGGGCCTTCTTCCCAGTCCGTCTGGCTGCGCAGCAGCGGAAAATCAAGTTCCGCCACGCTGGTGACGCGTAGCGCATGGCCGCTGCCCTGGGCTCCGGCCGCATAGGCCGCCGCCAGCGCGTGGCACAGATGGGGGCGCGTGGCATCCGGGTGACCCTGGATGAGCAGAATGCGTTTGGCGGTCATGTGCGGGCATCTTTCGTGAGTAAGCCGTGTGACTGGCCAGTCTTTGCAGCCGCCATCGTGGTCACGGCTTTGGCCAGTAGCGGTGTCAGGCAGATTGCGTTGGAGGCATGGGGAACGGTGTCGGACGTCACCAATCGCGTCACGCCGGCGCCTCGCAGTTGCTGCGGCAAGTCTGCGTCGAACAAGGCATGCACGCCGATGCACACGGGTGGGGCCATTCCCATCCTGACCAGGGCGGCAGCGGCCGCAAGCAGGGTCTGCCCGGTGGAGATGATGTCGTCAAGCAGCACCGGCGTCCGTCCGGGCCAGGGGCCGTGGTCGATCAGGCTGATGTGTACATCCCGGTCGCCATGGCGGGTCTTGGACAGCACGGTCCAGGGCGCGTCGCTCAGCCTCGCCACTTGCGCGACCCATTGCCGGCTCTCTTCATCGGGCCCGATGATCAGGGGGGACTTGACGTTGCGACGCAGCCAGTGCGCGATCAGCGGCGCCGCCGTGACGGCCTGGGTGCGGATCGAATAGATTTCGCCCAGGCTGTGCCAGCGGTGCAGGTGCGGGTCCACGGTAATCAGAAAATCCAGCGAGCCCGAGAGCAGCCGTGCATAGCTGCGCGAGGTGAGGGCCTCGCCCGCTTTGAAGCGCTTGTCCTGTCGCATGTAGGCCAGGTAGGGCGCGACCAGGCCAACCGCACTGGCGCCGAGGTCGCGGGCCGCGTCCGCTGCGAACAGCAGGGCCATGGTTTTTTTGTCAGGCTGGTCCAGGCTGCCGGCAAGGACCACGCAGCGGCCCTTGACCGGCGCATCAATGCGCACCAGTGTTTCGCCGTCAGGAAAACGATGCTGCAGCAACTCGCTCCATTCACAATGCAGCTTGAGGGCGAGGCTGGTCGCCAGGGGGGCGCAGCCGGGCAGGGCGAGGATGAGAAGGGTCATGGTTTTCCAGCCGCCGCACTTTTCCTCCCGGCGGCATCAGGAGGACTCGCAGGCCCGTGTCGCCCTGCAGTCGAAAACGCGGGCCTGGGCATTTCAGTCGTCCTCCATCACATGGACTGTTTCGGCCTGCGACGACGCGTATTCGATCGCGTAGGCCAGCGTTCCGGGCGCGGCGGCATGCAGCGTGAACAGCGGCTGCCCGCGCTCCACGAAGTCGCCGGGCTGAACGTGCAGGTCTATCCCCGCGCAGGGCGTCTTGGGTGCGCCGGCCAGCTTGGCAATGCGGGCCAGGCGCCGGTTGTCGATGGCGACAACGATGCCGCTGCGAGCTGCCGTGACGTCATGGCGGAAAGGGGCCACTGGCGGCTCACGCAGGCCGCCCTGGGCCTGGCAGATGTCCTGGAACTTGCGCCAGGCCCGGCCGTCGGCCAGCACCGAGGTGGCCAGCGCCAGACCGGCGCCGGCAGCGGCGGCACCACCGAATTCGAGGATCCGGCCGGCCAGATCCAGCGAGCGCTGGGCCAAGTCGAGCGGGGCTGATGCCTCATTGCGCAGCACCGCCAGGACGTCGCGTGCTTCCAGCGCCGGGCCAATGCCGCGGCCGACCGGCGCCAGTCCGTCGGTTTGCGCCACGCGCACCCGGATTCCCAGGGCTTTGCCCACCTGCTCCAGTTGCCGGCTCAGCAAAGCGGCGGCGTGGGCGCTGCGCACCTTGGCCGTCGGGCCGACCGGCATGTCAATCAGCACATGAGTAGACCCTGCGGCCACCTTTTTCGACAGGACCGAGGCCACCAGCTGGCCCTGGCTGTCCAGGTCCAGCGGGCGCTCGACGCGGATCAGGATGTCGTCGGCCGGGCTCAGGCGCACGGCGCCACCCCACACGATGCAGCCGCCGGTGCTCTCGACCACGCTGCGGATCCGCGCCACGTCCAGGTCCACCGGCGCCAGCGTCTCCATGGTGTCGGCCGTGCCGGCCGGCGACGTGATAGCGCGCGACGAGGTCTTGGGCATGCGCAGGCCGCAGGCGGCCACGATGGGCACGATGACCATGGTCGTGCGGTTGCCCGGCAAGCCGCCCACGCAGTGTTTGTCCATCACCAGGCCATCGCCCCAGCCGATGCGCTCGCCGGCGTTCACCATGGCGCGCGTCAGGGCGACGGTTTCCTCCAGGTCCAGGCGGTCACCGGCACAGGCGGTGACAAAGGCGGCCAGTTGCAGGTCTGAATAGCGGCCCGCCGCGACGTCGTCAATCACGGCGGTAACGCCGGCCCCGGTCAGGCGGCGCCCATAGATCTTGGCGCGCACATGGCCCAGTGATTCGAGCGGCATGGGATGGCGCATTGAGGCCTCGTCGCCCGGCTGCGGCTGCAGCAGGCGCCAGGCAGCTTCGGACAGGCCCACCTCCTCGGGGGAGAGAAAGTCGCCGCTCACCATGTTGGGCGTGGCGACAATGGTTTTTTCGCCCAGCGTCAGCTCCACGCGAGACTGCGCCTCGAAACCTTCCGAGTGACAGACATGACAGTCCCTGTGCATGTACAGCACCGGTTCCTGGTAGGTATCTATTCCCATCCGCCGCAGGCGCAGCTTGCTGGGCAAAAGTGGTGGGGTGTTCGCTTGCATGGGAGGCCGCTCCAGGACACTCTAAGCCAATCATGGCCAGCCGTCTTGATGGAGCGCAAGAAGCGTCATCGGGGCAGAGGGCATGGTAAGGCCGCCCTGGTCGCCTGAAAAAATCATTAAGCGCTATTATAAATATAGCAAACTATGACCATAGATATTGGGCTAATGGCCGATTTGATGTAATAAGCCGGATTTGAGGCGGCTCAAGCTTGGGCAGACGCCTGCCAAGCCTGGCAAGGTGATGGCGGAGCGCTCATTCCAGCTACTTTCTAAGACAAAAGCAACTCCAGCCCATGATTGGCGGTCATCGGTAGCTACCAAATCAAGAGCTGCCGAATCCTGCAGCTTGGCGCGGGCCGCAGCAGTATCTTGACCGCACTGCCCGGCTTTCGGGCCGCTCTGCGGGGGGCTTAACGCGATCCCTTGGCACTGTCCTGCGGGAGCGCAAATAAACGGCTGATCAGCGGCGGGGTGGCCGCCTGGAAGGCTTGCAGTACCGACTTCAGGCCAATACCCGCTTCACCGTCAAACACATGACTCATGTGGGCCATCATTTCCAGCTGTGTCTGCATGGCTACGTCAGAAAGCTGCTGCCAGTACTGGCTCGCGCCCTGGATGTTGTCCCGTATCAGTTCGGATTGAAGGGCCAGAAAGTCTCCGGGCGCGCAAGGAGCACACAACTTTCTGGCGGTCTGCGCATGCCGAACGGAGGCTTCATGCGCGGCCTGCTGCTGGACCGCCCTGATGACTTCGCGCGCGCGATATATGGCACTGGCGCTTTGCGCCGCCACCGCAAGTTGCTGTCGGCCAAATTCTGTCAGCAGGTTCCAGGGCGCCTGGGCAGCGTTGTCTGGCGCCGTGTCGGGGACTCTTGCATTCATTGAGGCTTCCTTTTGGGTTGGGGAAAGACTGGACCGGCCAGGGCAGTTGACGTTGGGATTGGGCAAGGGCCGCCGCATCTGGCTATTCCTGACTTCATTCTGCAGCGTGCCAAGCCGCCATATCTTGATCTGTCGCAAGCTAAACGGTGCCATGACTCGATAAGCTGAGTCTCGGTGTTAACCGCGCCGCACATTTGTGCCGGTGTGTAAATGAAATTACAAGAGTTGACATGAGCGTACGAAATCTTGAAGCCTTGTTCGCACCCGGTGCTGTCGCCGTCATCGGCGCGTGCGAGCGGGTACTGCGCAACCTCCAGCAAGGCGGCTTCAAGGGGCCAGTGTGGCAGCTTGAAGTGGGTGTTCAAGCGGGGGCGGGTGTGCCGGCGTGTCCGGATCTTGAATCCTTGCCGGGCGTGCCGGACCTCGCGATGGTCTGCGTGCCAGCCGCCCAGGTGCCCGGCGTGATCGCGGCGCTGGGGCGCAAGGGAACCCGGGCCGTCATCGTTCTGGACGATGATTCGCCGCTACCCACTGGCGGGGCAGCCTTGCACGCCGAGCAAGCCATGCTTGACGCGGCCCGTCCGAATTTGCTGCGCATTCTGGGTCCTGGCTCCATGGGCTTGCAGGTTTGTGGTGGCGCGCTCAACGCCAGCCTGGCTTCGGGCCATGCCTTGCCTGGCCAACTGGCCTTTGTCACGCAGGCCGGCGCATCTGCAAACGCTGTGCTTGACTGGGCCGGCAGCCGGGGCATTGGCTTTTCACACTTCATTTCGCTCGGCGCCAGTGCTGACGTCGACTTTGGTGACGCGCTGGACTATCTGGCCAGTGAAGCGACGGCCCGGGCGATCCTGCTGGATATGGAATCGGTGAAATCCGCCCGCAAATTCATGTCGGCGGCGCGCGCTGCCTCGCGCAACAAACCCGTGATCGTCTTCAAACCCGGCGCGGACGCGGTGTTTGACGCAGCCGTGAGGCGCGCTGGCATGCTGCGCGTGAAGACGCGAGAGGCCTTGTTTGACGCGGCCGAAACCCTGAAGCATGCGCAGTCCTGGCGTGGCGGTCGCCTGGCCATCCTGACCAACAGCGGCAGTCTGGCCCTTGCCGCGATGGATGCCCTGGATCAGGCTGGCGCCTCGCTCGCGGGGTTCGAGGATGACACCCTGCAGGCATTGGGACGGTGCGTGCCGTCCATCGGCCCGCAGGACAATCCGGTCAACATTCTGAATGACGCGCCTGTCGGCCGCTACCGGGATGTGTTGCGCATACTGCTGGCAGCGCGGGAAGTGGATGCCGTTTTGTTCATGCATGCGCCGACAGGCCCCGTGTCGGCCGAAGAGCTTGCCACCGCCTGTCTGCCGCTGATCCAGTCATCGGGCAAACTGCTTCTTCACTGCTGGCTGGACGGGTCGGGGATGGCGAAAGCCTGGGCGGCCATGGCCGGCGCAGATATCGCGCGCTATGGGACACCCGAGCGAGCCGTGGCGGCGTGGCTGCAACTGGTGGCTTACGCGGGCAACCAGCAAACCCTGCAGCAGATACCCGCCGACGCGCTGCCGGATCTTTCGCCCGACTGCACCGGCGCGCGGCTGCTGATCGGGCGGGCGCTGGATGAAGGCCGGGAGTGGCTGGATGAGTCGCAGACTCGCTCCCTGCTTAAGGCGTATGGCATTTCCGTGCCGGAGATTCTTGCGTCACCAGGGGCGGGTGAAGCGGCTTACGCGTCCGTGGCGCAGCGTTCGGCGCTCCAACAGGTCCAGCTAAGGCTCGGCATCGCGAGCGATGCGGCTTTCGGACCGGTGATTCTGTTGGGCGCAAGCGGCATTGCCAGCGCACTGCAGCAGCATCGCGGCGTGGCGCTGCCGCCGCTTAACGCCCGATTGGCGTGTGACCTTCTGGAAAGGAGTGGACTCACCCGGGCCTTTGCGGGGGCGCAGCAGACATTGCTGGACACGCTGCAGAAGGTGTCCCGCATGAGTTGTGACCTGGACTGCCTGACAGAACTCGACATTGACCCGCTGGTGATAGATGCACAGGGCGCGTTTGCGCTCGCTGCCAGGGCACGACTGCGCCGGGTACTGCCGGGCGAAGGCAGCCGACTGGCCATTCGCCCTTATCCCGCGGCGCTGGAGGAGACTGTCCAACTGGGTGCCAGCGGGCTGCTGCTGCGCCCGATCCGACCGGAAGATAGCCAGCGCCTGATGGATTTCTATGCCATGGCTTCGCCAGCTGACATGCGGCTGCGCTTTTTCATGACAAGGCGTGAAGTGCCGCATTCAGAACTCGCGCGTTACAGCCAGATCGACTATGACCGCGAGATGACTTTCATTGCTCTGGCGCCGCTCGGTTCGGGCGAGCCGGTCATGGTGGCCGAGGTGCGTGCCGTCTGCGACCCCGACAATCTTCAGGCAGAATTTGCCATTCAGGTGGCTTCGGGCTGGCAGGGAAAGGGGCTGGGGCGTTTGTTGCTGGACAAACTCACACGCTATCTGCGCGGGCGCGGCACGGCTGAAATCGTCGGGGAATGCCTGCCGGAGAACCGCGCCATGGCAGGTCTGGCACGGCAGGCAGGGTTTGCGGTTTCGATCGGCCGCGATGTCGTGACGCTGCGCCTTTGGCTGCGCTGAATATTTTCAACCAGGGAGAAGCCATGCCTCTTTACAAGCGTATTTTCGTTGCCATCGACGGCAGCCCCACCTCGGACAAGGCGCTGGACGAAAGCATTCGGCTGGCCCAGTCATGCGGGGCCAGCTTGCGCCTGCTTCATGTGGTGGATGAGCTCGGCTATGTGAATGGCTTTGAGCCGGCCATGAACTATGTCAATGAAATTGTTCCCCTGATGCGGGAGGCCGGCGAAAAGCTGCTGACGCATGGCCGGCAGAAAGCCCTGGATAAAGGCGTGGCCGCGGACAGCGTGCTGGTAATCGGCGGCCCGGGCCGCATTAGCGAGCACGTGAACGAACAGGCCAGTCTCGCCAACGCCGACCTGATCGTGCTCGGCTCCCATGGCCGGCGCGGCCTGGGCCGCGTGCTGCTGGGCAGCGATGCCGAGCAAATTGTGCGGCATGCAACGCTGCCGGTGCTGATCGTGCGCGCATGAGTGCCGCGCCGGGCCGCCCCCAAGCAAGCTCGCACCGCAGTGCGCAGCACGAAGGTACTCCAGTGAGGGCGCCAAGCCACTGCGGCGGCGCGGCATGGCTCAATCCAGGGTGACGGATTCGAGGTAGTAAGGCATGTGGCAGGGCCAGTGCAATTCCCGCTCAATGCGCTGGCGCATCGCGTCGGCCGCCGCAGGCTCGCCATGGGTGATGAAGGTCTTGCGCGGTGGCGATTTGAACCCCCGTAGCCAGGCGATGATTTCGGCCGCGTCAGAGTGCGCCGACAGGTCGGGCAGCATCGCGACCTCGGCGCGAATCGGCACGTCTTCTCCGAAAATCCGTACCGTGGCGGCTCCGCCAGAAATGGTCGCACCGCGCGTTCCTCCCGCCTGGAAACCGGCGAACAGGATGGTGTTGCGCTGGTCAGGCGCGAACGCCTTCAGGTGATGCAAAACGCGGCCACCGGTGGCCATGCCACTGGCCGCGATGATGATCATCGGCCCGTGCCGCTTGTTGAGCTCGCGCGACTCATCTGGCGTGTGAACGATCTGCGCTGCATGCACCAGGGCCTTGCATTGCGCCGGATTCAGTCGCAGTTCGCTCTGGTGGCGCGCATACACGCTCGTGGCGCTGGCCGCCATCGGACTGTTGAGATAAACCGGCAGATCGGCGATGGCGTGCTGCGACTTGAGCAGGTGAATGCAGTACATCAGGCTTTGTGCTCGGCCAACCGCAAATGCGGGGATGAGAACCACGCCACCCCGCGTAGCCGTGCGATTGATGACGCCGGCCAGTTCAGCCAGCACATCGGCATTCCGGTGCGCGCGGTCGCCGTAGGTGGACTCGACCACCAGGTAATCAGCACCGTCCATGGGCGAAGGCGCTGCCAGCACCAGGTCGTTGGGGCGGCCGATGTCTCCTGAGAACAGAATTGAACGCACGCCATTGTCCAGCTTGACAAAGGATGAGCCTGCCATATGGCCCGACGGCGTCAAGGTGGCGCTCAGTCCGTGACAGCGCAAAGTCGTAATGTCCCCTTTTGACCAGATTCAAATGTCCCCTTTGATGTTTAGGGGCAGTCATGGCAGAGGTGGTACAGATGAGTTCGAAAGAAGCGGATCGATACGCGGTCATCCAGCAAGTGATCCAGCGCACCATGGGGCAGTCAGATGCTGCCTTGTGGCTGAACATCTCGGTGCGCCAGGTCAAGCGACTGACACGCGCCATCCGCCAGGACGGCGCCCAAGGCGCGGTTTCCAGGCGCTGGGGTGTTCCCAGCAACCGACGCATAGCGCTCGCTGTGCGCGACCAATTCGTGACTCTGGTGCGCGAGCACTACAGCGACTTTGGTCCCACCCTGGCGTGCGAGTACCTGGCGAGCCAGCACGGCTACACCGGCAGCGCCGAGACCCTGCGCACCTGGATGATCCAGGCTGGACTGTGGAAGGCCAAACGAACGCGGGTCAGGCGCATCCACAGCCCCCGCGAGCGGCGTAGCCGCCTGGGCGAGCTGGTGCAAATTGACGGCAGTCCCCATGCCTGGTTTGAGCGGCGTGCGCCCAAGTGCTGCCTGATCGCCTTCATCGACGATGCCACCGGGGACTTGATGCAGGCGTGTTTTTATCCGGTGGAATCGACCAACGCCTACCTGCACAGCTTGCAGTGCTACGTTGGCAGGCATGGCCGCCCCCTGGCGCTGTACAGCGACCGCCACAGCATCTTCACCAAACACGACCCCGAAGACCCCACGCCCACCCAATTTGAGCGTGCCGTGGGGGAACTCAACATCGAGTCCATCCTGGCCTACTCACCCCAGGCCAAGGGACGCGTGGAGCGGGCGTTTCAGACGCTGCAGGATCGCCTGGTCAAAGCCCTGCGACTGGCCGGGATCAGCACCCTTGAGGCGGCCAACGCCTGGCTACCCCGGTATCTGGCCCAGCACAATGCCCGATTTCGCCGAGTGCCAGCGGACAGCGCCAATGCGCATCGAGCCTACGCCGGCGATGCACAGGCGTTGGCTCGCATCTGCGCCCATCACTTTGAGCGCAAGCTGTCCAAAACGCTGACCTGCCAGTTCAAGGGCAAACTGCTGGTGGTGATCACTCGCCCAGAGCAGCCGCGCTATGCGCTGCGTGCGCAGACCATCAAAGTGATCGAGCATTTGGACGGCGCGCTTGAGTTGCTGTGGGGCGCAGAGGCCTTGCCGTTCAAGACGTACGAGCGCCATCAGCACCTGAGTGCAACGCGCGTGGCTGACGACAAGCTGCTCAATGGCCGCGTCGATGCGGTGCTGGTTAAAGAATCGCTGCGCCTGCGCAAGTTGCAGGCGCTGGTGGCCGCGGAGAATACGCAAATGCGCTCGCGTCCCAGTGCAGCGGCGATCTGAAGCACCGAGCCCACGCAGCCCGAGTTCAACGACCGTGCCCGAACTCGCCCGCCGTGGATAACCGAGCTGTCCACACCACTGGGGGTGTGGACAGCCGGCGAGTACGCCGGTGCCTCAGTGACCCACCGCTCCCCCGGCATGGAGCCTGCGGCCTGACGCGCTGACGCTTGCCCGGGGCAGTGGCCTGCCCCGCCCCTACGGGCTGTGCCCGGTGGCCCCACCCCCGGACTCT
>JBKJKI010000295.1:0-11922 GCA_046597475.1 Polaromonas sp.
GGCATGGCACCCGCCATGGCGCAAGGAACCAATACGCCGGGCATCGACCGGGCGCAGCAGGCCGTCAGTGCGCGCATCCAGCAAGGCATGGTGTCGGGCCGGATCACCCCGTCCGAGGCCCAGATGCTGTACCGCCGCGACCGCGAGATTGAAATTCGCGAGAACCGCTTCAAGGCCGACGGCAGCGCCTCGCCGCAAGAGCGCCAGCAACTCAGGGCCGAGCTCGATGCGCTCAATGCCGAGATTGACCGGATGATGGCGAACAACCGCAACGCCGGTGGGCAGTACCACAACACGCCGGGCATAGACAACCGCCAGTTCGACATCAGCCAGCGCATAGACGAAGGCGTTCGCTCGGGCCGCATCAATCAGCGCGAAGCGCGACGCCTGCATCAACGGGAGCGCGAGATTCAGCGCCACGAGGCCGCCTTCAAATCCGAGGGCGTGGTCACGCAGCGAGAGCGCCGCCAGCTGCGCGCCGAACTCACCGCCCTGCGCGACGAGGTGGAGCGCATGATGCGCAATGACCGCTACCGCGGACGCGGCTAGGCATGGCTCCGGCGCCCGGCGCGCCTGAAGCACGCTGCCAGCCACGGCCCGGGTGCAGGTTTTCCTGTGGCCGGGCGTTTTGCATGGCGGATTGTTGTGAGACCGCAGAACACCGGCCGCTGGGCGATTTCTGCGCACCGGCCGCAAAGCCAGCGCCTGCGCGGTCTTGCGGGCTTATGCAACATTTTTATCCACAAGGTGGCCCACAGTTCATGGGGGCAAGTCGGCATGGGGGCGGGGTTTTGGCAGCCTTGACCGACGAAGCCGGGCGGTTTTGCCTGGATTTTCGATAAAATAACGCTATAGACCAATGAATACGGTAATTGTTTGCTATTAAAATTATAGTATCAAGGGGCCTGAGTCGGCCATCGGTGGAACTATCGGCTTGCGCCTCAACTCTTTATGCGGGGGGTTCAAAATGGGGGCTTTCGGCGGCCGCCCTGTCAACCCGCCATGCATGTCTCAAGGAGTACCCGGTTTTGAATTTGTCCTGCTTGCGCCCCAAGCGCAGCGCCAAGGCTGGCAGCCTGTTCGCCGCCCTGTGCCTGTCAAGCCTGCTGACGGCGTGCAGCGCCCCCGTGAAGACCTTCCCGTCCCAGGAGGAGTTTGGCTCCACCGTGACCTATTCGCGGCTGTTCGACGCCAGCGCCGCGCAGACCTGCGAGGCCGCGCGCCGAGCCTTGCTCAGCCAGGGCTACATCATCAGCACGGCCAGGGATGACCTGATCGAGGGCCGCAAGAGCTTTCAGCCCGAGCCCGAGTCGCACCTGCAGATGGAAATCCGCGTGGTCTGCGCCCCCGACACGCCAGACGGCAAGGTCAGCCTGGGCTTTGTCACCGCGCTGCAGGACGTCTACGCCCTGAAGAAAAGCAACAACTCGGCCAGCCTCGGCGTGGGCGCGCTGGGCTCGGTCTCGCTGCCATTCAGTTCCAGCAACGACGCCATGGTCAAGGTCGCCAGCAGAACCATCACCAGCGATGTCTTTTATGAACGCTTTTTTGACCTGGTGAGGCGCTACCTGGTGGTCGACGAGCCCCTGGACGAGCCCCGTTGAAACCCGTCTGGCCGCGCCGCGCTCAGCCGAGCTGCTCGGCCGTTCTTTCGCGCCAGCTGCCCGGCGCGAGGTCTTCAAGGCCGTAAGGGCCGATGGCGGCGCGAATCAGCCGCAGCGTCGGAAAGCCCACCGCCGCCGTCATGCGCCGCACCTGGCGGTTGCGCCCTTCGCGTATCGCCAGTTCAATCCACGCGGTCGGGATGGCCTGGCGAACGCGCACCGGCGGCTCGCGCTCCCATAAACCGGGCGGCGGAGCGATCAGGCGGGCCCGTGCCGGCCGCGCCGGGCCGTCCCTGAGCTGCACGCCGCGCCGCAAGGCCTCCAGCGCCGCCTCGTCGGGTTCGCCTTCGACCTGGACCCAGTAGGTTTTTTCCAGCTTGAAGCGCGGGTCGGCGATGCGCGCCTGAAGCTGGCCGTCATTGGTCAGCAGCAGCAGGCCTTCGCTGTCGGCGTCGAGCCGGCCGGCGACGTAAACGCCGGGAATGGCGATGAAATCCTTCAGCCCGCGCCAGCGCCCTTCGGCGGTGAACTGGCTGAGCACGCCATAGGGCTTGTTGAAAAGAATCAGGCGCGAGCCGCTGCGGCCAGGCAAAGACCGGAGGCTGGCGACCAGCGGCGCTGCGGGCTGGTGAAGTGGTGGGCGCGCTGGGTTCATCCGCGCATTATCGACAGCCGGCCGCCGTGCGTCGCCATGTTGGAACACGCGGGCCGAAAACAGGTTGCAGCGCCGCCGGGAAGACCTGTCGGGCAGGAAGGAATTTCAGCACGCTGCGCCCCAGCCTTGAAGTAGCCGATCGCCGGCCTTATAAAATCAGCATCCGACGCGCATCGCGCATGAGCCGGGAGTCCTGCTATCCATGGCACTCCCGGCAGCCATCATGGGCACACCCTGCCTGAATCTTGACCCCTTACCCAGGAAGCCCCACCGTGATCACCCTTCAGCTCGATATCGCCCAGACCGTCGGCATTGCCGCCGTGCTGCTGGTGGTAGGCGAATTCATCAAAAAACACGTCAGCCTGCTGTCGCGCTACTTCATCCCCGGCCCCATCATCGGCGGCGTGCTGTTTTCGCTGGTGGCGCTGGTCGGCCATGAAACCGGCAGCTTCACCTTCCAGTTCTACGACAACATGCGGGCATTTTTGCTGCTGGTGTTTTTCACCACCATCGGCTTTTCTGCCAGCTTTGAGCTGCTGAAAAAAGGCGGCGTGGGTGTGGCGCTATTCCTGGCGGCGGCCGTCGGGCTGGTGCTGATCCAGAACACGCTGGGCGCGGCCATGGCCGCCGGCCTGGGCGTCAATCCGCTGATTGGCCTGGCGGCCGGCTCGATTGCGCTGACTGGCGGCCACGGCACCTCGGCCGCCTTTGGGCCCTTGCTGGAGCAGGTCGGCGCCGTGGGCGCGCTGCCGGCAGCCATTGCCGCAGCGACTTACGGGCTGGTGGCCGGTTGCGTGATTGGCGGGCCGGTCGGCACGCTGCTGATGCGCCGCAACGGCCTGAAAGGCCCCAGCGCGAAAGCCGCACCCGACGCTACCGGCATCGTCATCGAGACCGCACCCGACGCGGGCGCCACCACCAGCGACACCGTGATGTACGCGACAGTACTGGTCACCGTGTCGATTGGCGCGGGCACGCTGCTGGTGAACTGGCTCAAGGACCTGGGCCTGACGCTGCCCGCCTACCTGGGCCCGATGCTGGTGGCGGCGCTGGTGCGCAACATCATCGACTGGCGCAACTGGCATCTGCCGCTGCGCCAGTTCGAGGTGGTGGGCAATGTGTCGCTGGCCTTCTTCCTGGCCATGGCGCTGATGTCGATGAAGCTGTGGGAGCTGGCGCAGGTGGCCGGCCCGCTCCTGATCATCCTGCTGGTGCAGACGGCGGTGATGTTTGCCTATGCCTACTGGGTCACCTTCCGCGTCATGGGCAGCGACTACGACGCCGCCGTGATTGCCGCCGGCCACTGTGGCTTTGGCATGGGCGCCACGCCCAACGCCATGGCCAACATGCAGGCCTTTGCCGGCGCCAACGGCCCGTCGCTGAAAGCGTTTTTCGTCATCCCGCTGGTGGGCTCGCTGTTCATCGACTTTTTCAACGCGGTCATCATCACCGGCTACATGAACTACCTGAAGTAAGGCGGCGAAAGCTGATCCAGGCGCGCCCCCAGCAAGGCGGGAAAGCGCGTGAACCACACAGCATTGGCCGGCGACGGGTGCGGCAGCGGCGCCAGTTGCAGGCTGCGCGCTAGGCCGTTATGCTGGTAGTCAATCGTCAGCGTGGCTGTGTAGCGGTCGTCGCGTGTCCAGAATTCCCGCAGCGCGGCAGCGGTCCGCGCCGGCTGATCAATGCCAAACCAGAAAAACGCCTCGCGCCCGAGCACGATCACCGTACGGCCCTGCCAGGCGTGCAGCAGCAGCTCGGCCACCAGCGGCTGAAAGCGCCGCTTCACCGCCATCGGCCAGGCCTTGTTGCCCACCGGCTTGTAGGGCACGGTGTTGAGCCAGAAGACATCGGCGCCAGCGGCCACCGAGTCATCAAAAGAAGGCGCTGACGTTTCTCGATTCAAACCCTGCTTGTGCTGATGCAGGCCAGCGCGCACCAGCTGGCCGCCACGGCCGACAAACGGCAGCTGGTGCTCGACTTCCGTGCGGCCTGGGTCGCGGCCAAAGATGCACAGCGGTGCGTCGGCCGGCCCCAAGCCCAGCACCGGCTCGCGCCAGTCGCGGCCGCAGGCCTTATACGCGGCCAGGTCGATGCCAGGGAGTGTTCCTGCCTGCCGGCCGAAGGCGTCGCGCTGCCCGGCACTCAAGTCAACAGGTCTTGCAGTCATGCGTGGAACATAGCAGACTGCAGTCCATGCGCTATCCGCCTCCATTTCGCGGCTCGCCACCCAAGCTGGGCGGTTGGCGCTGGGCCGGCGTGGCTTTTGTGTTCTTGTGGTTTGCCATTGGCGGCGTAGCGCATTTCGCGCTGACGGAGACGGAAATGCGCCTCGTGCCGCCTTACGTTGCCTGGCCGCGGGCGGTGGTGGTGCTCAGCGGCGCGCTTGAGTTGCTGGGTGCGGCGGGGCTGCTGTGGCGTCCAGCGCGCCGAGTGGCCGGCATCGGCCTGCTTTTGTTGACGCTGGCGGTGACACCGGCGCATGTCTACATGCTGCAGCGCCCCGAACTGTTCCCGGCTGTGCCCTACTGGGCGCTGGTGATGCGCTTGCCGCTGCAAGCTTTGCTGCTGGCGCTGATTGCATGGAGCTGCCGGATATTTGAAAGGCGCGCAAAGTTTTGAATGAAATCAGCCTTTTGCGACCATTCCCATGCCCCAGCTCGAACTGAAAATTCCGCCCCCGCTGATGGCCGCCGTCACCGCAGGCGCCATGTATGGCGTGGCGGCGCTGCTGCCGGTGTTGGCGCTGCCGCCGTCGTTGCGCATGGGCGCTGCGCTAGTTCTTGCCGTGGCGGGCGCGTCGTTTGACGTGACGGGGCTGATCGCTTTCAGGCGCGCCAAAACCACCGTCAACCCGATGGCGCCGCAGAAGAGCAGCGCGGTGGTCAGCACGGGCGTTTACCGCCTTACCCGAAACCCGATGTACCTCGGCCTGGTGTTCCTGCTGCTGGCCTGGGCGGTTTACCTTTCGTCGGCTTGGGCGCTGCTGGGTGTGCCGGCCTTCATGGCCTGCATCACCCGCTTTCAGATCAAGCCCGAAGAGCGCGTGCTGGCCGCCCGGTTTGACCTCCGCTATGCCGACTACTGCGCGCGGGTGCGGCGCTGGCTGTAGCGCAATGCCAAGTCAATCCTGGCGCGTCCAGACCAACAGCAAGTTGTTGGCTGGCATGGCGTGGCGCTCTGACAGCTGCAGACCGGCGCTGGCAGCTTGCTGCTCCACGTCTTCGCGGCGGCGAATTCCCCAGGCGGGGTCTTGCGCACGCAGGCTTTTGTCAAAAGCCAGGTTGCCGGGCGAGGTCGGAACGCCGTCTTCCAGGTAGGGGCCGTAGGTGATCAGCAGGCCACCGGGCGCCAGGTGGCGCGCGCTGCCGCGCATCAGGCCAGCGCAGGTGGCCCAGGGCGCTATATGCAGCATATTGGCGCAGTAGATGGCGTCGAAGTGGGCATCGTCCGCCAGCCAGCGGTCTGCCAGCACGTCGAGCAGCAGGGGCGGGCGCACATTGGCCACCCCCTGCCGGGCTACCCAGGCGGCAATCGAATCGAAGCCGCCCGAATGCGCGTCGCTGGGCTGCCAGGTCCACTGCGGCAGGCCGGCAGCAAACCAGGCCACATGCTGGCCGGTGCCCGAGGCAATCTCAAGCGCGCTGCCGCGCTCGGGAAGCAGCTGGCGCAGCACATGGAAGATGGCTTGCTTGTTGCGGTCGGCGGCGGGGCTGAAGTCGGGCTGGGGCATGGCGTTTCTCGTGGTCTTGCAGGCGCGCCCGCCTCTCAGGCAGCCAGAAACAACGCCGGGTCGACCATGGCGCGGTTGAGCATCACGCTCCAGTGCAGGTGCGGCCCGGTGACGCGGCCGGTGGCGCCCACGGCGCCCAGACGCTCGCCGGTTTTCAGCAGGTCGCCGGGCTTCACGTCAATCTCGCTCAGATGGCACATCATGCCCAGCAGCCCGCCGCCGTGGTCAAGCCAGACGGTGTTGCCGTTGAAGAAGTAGTCGCCCGTGTCGATCACCCGGCCCGGCAGCGGCGCCAGGACCGGTGTGCCGGTGGGCGCGGCAATGTCCATGCCGCTGTGCGGATTGCGCGACTGCCCGTTGAACACGCGCCGCAGCCCGAAGGAGCTGGAGCGCCGGCCCGGCACCGGCACGCGCATGCGCAGGTCGTTGTGCGGCAAAGGCTCGGTAAACGTGGCCATCACCGCCGCCAGGTGGGTGCGCTCGCGCTCGTAGCGCGCCTCGTCTTCAGGCGACAGGTCAACCGTGCCCGGCGCCACCTTCAGGCGCTGCTCAAGATAGCGCTTGGGCACTACCGTGTAGCCGAGCTGCCGCTGGCCGCCTTGGGTGGTCGTGACGGAAATGCTGGCCGCGCCCGGCTTGGCGGCCAGGGGAATGCCGACCAGCGCCGTCCACTCGATCATGTCGCCCAGCACCAGCAGGGAGACCTCGCCATCCGCGAGGTGCACATGCGCCACCGGCCGCGTTGCTGCCGGACCCAGCGACAGCCGCGCGACACCGCCAGGAACCTGCGATGCCCTGGGCCAGACCGCCGATGGCTGCAGGGCGGAGTCTGCCGCGATGCTTGACGCGGGCAGCGCCAGCAGGACTATGCCGCCGAGCAGGGCGGAGCGGCGGGTGAGCGAATCAGGAGCAGGGGGGATTGGATGAATCGGCACGGCGGGTAGGGGGCAGGGTAGAGGCTCAGGGATGGGCAAAAACGGACTTGAAGGCTTGATCTTGCCATCAAATCACCAGCCACCCGAGGCCCTGGCCCGACCTGCCACCGGAACACGACATGTGACGTTCCAGATGGCCGGCTGGAAGCCCGCGCTCCCGCCGCGTTGCGGCCAGGCGCGGGAATCAGGCCGCTTTGGAAGCGCGGCGCTGGCTGAAAGCCGTGCTGCGTTTGACGCTGGCGGTGGAGACATCGCTGCCGGATAGCTTGTTGGTCAGATCTGCCGTGGCTTGCTCGATCTGCGCGGCCAGCTTGCTCAGTGCCAGCGCGCCGGGGGCGGTGGCTTTGGCCAGCGTGTCCAGCGTCGTCACGCCGGTTTTTTCTTCAAACGCGCTGGCATTGGCGGCGACGCGCTCGACACCGGTTTCGGCCAGCTTCACCAGCTGGCTCACCAGCTGCTCGGCGCCGCTGCTCGTCAGGTTCAGGCCCTTGGTGTAGTACACGCTGAAAGCCAGTTGCGCGGCCGATGCGTTTTTGACCGTTTCGGCCGCCAGCTCGCTGCGCGACTGCCTGAGCGCCTGGTTCCAGCGCTGCTCCAGCAGTCTGACCACACGCTCGCCGCCGGCGCGATAGGCGTCGATGATGTTTTTGGCGGTATTGCCATAAGACGTGATCAGCTCGCTGGCAACGGTGGACAGATTCTTGGCGCTCATGGTGTTTCCTTCGGGGTTTGGGTTGAAGCAAAGAGAGATAGCGCCATGGTGCGGGTTTTCCCTAGTGAGTGCGACCTAACCGGCTAGAGTGGGGAACCCAGCGAGCCAGGTTTTTGAAAACCATGCGCTATATTTTTAATAGCTAACAATGACCGTAATCATTGGGCAATAGGCCGATTTGACCCATAAACTGCCGAATTTGACGCTTTGCCGGCCTTGTCAGGGTAGCAAGGTGATCTTGCCTTCCCTCACGTAGTCATCGAACTGGATGCGCGGAATGGCCGTCACGCCCGGTATGCCCGGCGCGGCTTCCCAGCTTAGCGTGGCGCTGTCGTCGGCCAGCTCCACTTCCAGGCGACCTTGCGGAATCTCGATCGGCACGCCGTCGCCTGGCGTGTAGGTGACGGGGCCGGTGACGGTGGCGAATTGGGACATGGCAATCTCCTGGCAGTTTGCGGCGCCATCCTGTGAAGCGCCAAAAAGCATTGTGCGTGCCGCGCCGTTTTTTTTCTGTCGGAAAAAGTCGTTGTTACAGGGAAGACTTGCGTGCATGGCGGCGACACCCCGAATGCATGCGCTGTGATAGCGTGGTGCTGCACGAGAAAAGCGAATTCCAATCATAGGAGATGCCACCCATGACTACCCCACCCGCCCGCACCGGACTTCAGCTCCGCTCCCTGGTCAAGGCCAGCGGCGAGCTTGAACTTTCGCTGACCAGCGTCGAAACCCCCGTGCCAGCGCCCGATGAAGTGGTCGTGCGCATCGAGGCCACGCCCATCAACCCGTCTGACATCGGCCTGCTCTTCGGCGCCGCCGACCTGGTCACGGTCAGCGTGTCGGGCACGCCGGCCAGCCCGGTGCTCACCGCCCGCATTCCCGAGCGGCTGATGAAAAGCATGGCCGGGCGGCTGGGCCAGTCGCTGCCCGTGGGCAATGAAGGTGCCGGCGTGGTGATTGCCGCGGGCTCGTCCGCCGCCGCGCGGGCACTGCTGGGCAAGACCGTCGCCGTGATGGGCGGGGCCATGTATGCGCAATACCGCTGCGTCAAGGCGGGTCAGTGCCTGGTCCTGCCCGAAGGCACGACGCCGGCCGAGGGCGCTTCCTGCTTCGTCAATCCGCTGACCGCGCTGGGCATGGTGGAAACCATGCGGCGCGAAGGCCACAAGGCGCTGGTGCACACGGCAGCGGCGTCCAACCTGGGCCAGATGCTCAACAGGATCTGCCTCAAGGACGGCATCGGCCTGGTGAACATCGTGCGCAAGCCCGCGCAGGCGGCGCTGCTCAAGAGCATGGGCGCGAAACATGTGTGCGACAGCTCGGCCTCCACCTTTCTGCAAGACCTCACCGAGGCGCTGGTGGCAACCGGCGCCACCATCGCCTTCGACGCCACCGGCGGCGGCAAACTGGCCGGGCAAATCCTGAGCTGCATGGAGGCCGCGCTGAGCCGCAGCGCCACCACCGCTTACAGCCGCTACGGCTCGACCACGCACAAGCAGGTCTATATCTACGGTGGCCTGGACAACGGCCCGACCGAGTTCGCCAGAGGCTTCGGCTTTAGCTGGGGCATGGGCGGCTGGCTGCTGTTTCTGTTCATAGAGCGCATAGGCGCCGAGGCCGCGCAGGCCATGCGGCAGCGCGTGGCGGCAGAGCTGAAAACCACCTTTGCCAGCCACTACAGCCAGGAGGTTTCACTGGCAGAGGCACTGCAGCCCGGCGCCATCGCCGCCTACGGCCAGCGCACGACCGGCGCCAAGTACCTGATCAACCCCAGCAAGGCCGCCAGCGCCTAGCGAGCGGCTGTTGAAGCGCCCGCCTGCCGTGCGCGCCATTTTTGGCATATCTGGCGAAAAATATCGTCAAAAGCAGGTCAAGCCCAGGTGGCGTGGCCTTTGATTGCTATGAAAAATGTAGTCCCTAGCCTTAGCTGGCGTTAAAGCGGGCGTAATACTGCGCCACGACGGGGGTCTCGGCAATGCGCCGCATGTGGGCGTTGAGCGCCGGGGCCACCTTTTCCACCAGATCGGTGGGCACATGGTCCAGCCGGCCGGAGTTCAGGCCGCGCACGTCCACAAACACCTTCAGGTCGGCCACGGTGAGGCGATTGTCGGCAAAGTATTCGCCGCCCTGGGCCAGCAGCCGGCCTTGCAGCAAGGCCAGGTAGACCGGCATGGAACCATTGACCAGCGCCAGGCGCGCTTCCTTCTGGGCATCGCCCGTCATGCGGAAGGTGGGGACCAGATTGATGGCGGCATCTTCCAGCACGGACAAGACCTCGTCGCACAGCAGCGCCTGCCAGGGGTCGGCGGGGTACAGGCTCGCGAGCTTGCCCGCGTAGCGCAGGATGGCGTCGGACTGCGTGACCTGCACGCCGTCCGCATGCAGCACGGGCACCTGGCCAAAGGGCGTGGTCTTGCGCAGCTCGGCAAACTCGGCGAAGGCAAAGCGGTGGTCCTCGAACGCAATGCCGCCGATGGCCAGCGCCAGGCGCGTGGGCTCGGCGCGACCGCCGTGAAAGTCGAAATAGGAGAGTTTGAGTTGGGGCATGGGGTGTGGTTCTCCTGGTGGGGGTGTCGGGGGCGCGGGTGGTCGGATTTTAGGCGTGCAGCGTGCTGGTTTTCCGCTTTGAGACCTTTGGCAGGGTCAGGTGCTGGCTGCTGCGTTTAAGTGCAGTTATTCAGGCAAAGCATTCAGGACAGCGAGGCAATCTGCTTTTGCAAACCCGGCAGGTCGTTCTGAATGGTCGTCCATACGATGGCAAGGTCTACCGTGAAGTAGCCGTGTGTCAGCGCATTGCGCATTTCATAGGCAAAGCCCCACGGAACGGATGAATGCATTGTTGCAAAAGCAGGGTCGTTCTTGACGACGTTATTGCAGGCTTCACCGAGGACTTCCAGGTTGCGTATGACCGCGTCCTGTGTCTTTTTGTCGGCCAGGAACGCCAGCAAGTCCATGCCGGTTGTATAGACCTGGATGTTGTCAATGGCTTCCAGAATGTGCCGCAGGTAGTCGGCAATTCGCAGCGGGGCTGCTCGGCTCATACCGGCCGGGCTTCGCGCAGGACCTGTTCACGAAAGTTGGCTGGCAGGCCGTTGGGCGTGAGTACATCCACCTCAAGCCCGAGCAGCTTCTTCAGCTCATAGCGGATGGCGCCAATGTCCATCAGCGTGGTTTGAGGGGTAGGCTCCACCAGCAAGTCCAGGTCGCTGCCCGCCACGTCATCACCGTGTAGCGCCGAGCCGAACACCCGCACGCCACTGACGCGATGGCTCAGCGCAATCTCGCGGATGCGAGCGCGGTGCAGGGAGAGAGCTTCTGAGGGGCGCATGGAGACAAGTTTACTTCGGTAAGTGTCCTGGCAAACGATTCAGTCAAAACCGCCGCGTCTGCTTCGTGAGTTGATGCCGCGCTTGCGGAAACTGGGACCTGGGGTGAGCGCGCGCCAGAGGAAACATCCCCCTCTTCATTGGCCTTGGAAAATCGGCTGAATACATGTGTTTGAGGCCTACAGCCAAAGCGCAACGGTTATTGATAGCTATAAAAAATGTAGCAAAATAAGTTGGCTACCGTCACCTACTGCTGCTTTACCCGATCCAGTGTCTCTCCGGGGGAGGGCTTCCACGAGTCTGAGCCCCGATTTCATAAGGATCAGCAAGGCCGGCAGCGCCTGATGGGCTGGGCCGTCACTCGGTGGCTGATCGCCGCACTGCGATAGCATCGCCGCATGAGTACCCATTACGAGAGCGTTCACAACGCCCTGCTTTACCCCGATGCCTTCCGTGTGGCCGCCCCCGCCGTAGCCGTGGGGCGCGAAGTGTGGCCGCGCCAACCGGGGGTCTTTATCCGCGCGGCCCAAATCAAGGAAACCAGGGAGACCGAAGAGGCCGAACAGGCCGCAGAGGCCGACAAGCCCGCGCGCGAGCTGCCGACCCGTGAGTTGGCGACGGGGCAGTTTGGCCTGGTGCCGCGCTGGGTCAAGTCGGCTTCCGACGCCAAACTGCGTTCCACCAAGCTGGTCAATGCCCGATCGGAAACCGTGACCACGTCCAACAACTTCCGCGATGCCTGGCTGGCCGGGCAGCGCTGCATCGTGCCGATGAGGGCGTTCATGGAAGACGACTGGCGCAGCGGCAAGGCCGTGCCCACCCGCATTGCCCGGGTGGACGGCGCGCCCATGGGCGTGGCGGGCTTGTGGGAAAGCTGGACGGGGGCGGAGGGCGAAGTCATCGTCAGCTACACCTTGCTCACGGTCAACGCCAACAGCCACGCGCTGATGAGCCGCTACC
>JBKJKI010000010.1:0-11162 GCA_046597475.1 Polaromonas sp.
CTGCGGGCCCAGGTTCTTGACCACCACCTCCTGGTTGCCCAGCACCTCGTCGACGTGCAGCACCACCCGCTGCGCGGCGCTGCGGATGACCACCACCGGCGCGCTGCGGCCCGCTGCCAGACCGCGTGGCGTGCCGTTGAGCAGCGCATCGAGCCAGAAGAACGGCAGCGCCTGCCCGCCCTCGACAAACACGCCGCTGTCATAAGCCTGGGCCAGCTCGGGCAGCTTGATGCGCCGCACGATCTCGATCAGCGTGGACGGCACGGCAAAAACGCGGTCGCCACAACGCATCATCACCACCTGGGTGACTGCCGTGGTCAGTGGCAGCACCAGCCGGAAGCTGGTGCCCTGGCCGGGCGCGCTGGCGGTGTCGATGCGCCCGCCCATGGCGTTGACGTCGGTGCGCACCACGTCCATGCCCACACCCCGGCCGGCCAGGTCGGTCAGGCTGGTGGCGGTGGAGAACCCGGGCTGGAAGATCAGGTTGGCCAGCGCAGCGTCATCGGGCTCGGCATCGGCGGCGATCAGGCCCAAGGCGCGGCCGCGCTCGCGGATGCGGTCCAGGTGCAAGCCGCCGCCGTCGTCGCGCACCTCCACGCCCACCTCGTTGCCGACCTGGGTGACGCCCAGCGTGATGGTGCCGGTGGCATCCTTGCCGGCCTGGGCGCGGGCCTCGGGCGCCTCGATGCCGTGCACCACGCTGTTGCGCAGCAGGTGCTCGAAGGCGGGGGTCATGCGGTCGAGCACGCCGCGGTCGATTTCGATCGAGCCGCCGCCGATGTCCAGCCGCACCGGCTTGGCGGTTTCCTTGGCGGCCTGGCGCACCACCCGGTACAGGCGCTCGGACAGGCCTTCGAACTCCACCATGCGGGTGCGCAGCAGGTCGCGCTGCAAATCACGGGTCTGGCGCGCCTGCGCGATCAGGTCGTCTTCGGTCGCCTCGACGGTGCGCTGCAGGGTCCGCTGCACGGTCGCCACGTCGTTGACGGACTCGGCCATCATTCGCGTCAGTTCCTGCACACGGGTAAAACGGTCAAACTCGAGAGGATCAAACCCGGCCTGGGCTTCCTTGGCCTGCGCCAGGCGCGACTGCATCTGCGATTCGGCCTGCAATTCAATATCGCGCAACTGGTGACGCAAGCGGTTCAAGTTGCCGTTCATGTCGTTGAGCGATCCGCGCAACTGGCCGATTTCGGCTTCCAGCCGCGAGCGGGTGATCATGACCTCACCGGCCTGGTTGACCATGCGGTCGAGCAACTGCGAGCGAACGCGGATGGAGGCCGTGGCGGCCTGCCGCAAGGGCTGCATCGCCATCATCTGCGGTGCGGGAATCACGATCTTTCGCGACTCGCCAGCCAGCGGCGAAGGCTCCGGGGTGGCAGCACCGCCGGCCAGCATCGCTGGCACCGGTTCCGGCTGTTGCGGCAGCTCAGCCCGGCGCTCAGGCTGGATCGAAACGAACGGCTCCGCCGTCTCGGGGGCCGACATTTGAACAACCGGCTGTGCCGGTGCGGCCAGTGCATGAGCATCGGCATGGCGCAAGCGTTCGAACTCGGCCTGCATGCGGTCGAAACGGGACAGCAGGGGCTCGAATTCCTGACTTGCAGCCGCCTCCGAGCCGAGATACTCAATCTCCGACTCGATGCGGTGAGCCATCTCTCCCAGGCGCAAGGCACCCGCCAGGCGGGCGCTGCCCTTGAGCGTGTGCAGAACGCGCAGCACTTCAAGACGCGCACTCTTGTTGTCGGGGCGCGAAGACCATTGCCGCAGCGCTCCGCCCAGTTGCGGCATCAGTTCGGCGCACTCCTCCTCGAAGATCGGAAACAGATCCGGGTCAATCGCATCGACCGCATCGATGCCGTCTTCGTTTTCGTCATGGAACGCGATCACCCTGGCAGGCGTGAAAACGGCAACTGGCACTGCCTTCAGGACGGGCGCGGCGACGGTGTAGGACGCCGCGGCGCGCTCATCGGGTACGGGCAGGTCCAGGTCAGGGCCTGGCGCGGCGCGGCTCGCCGCGTGCCCATCGTCGAATGGGGTGATGGGGACCGACGCCAGGTGGCGGTCATCCGCGCTATCGGATTCGCAATCGAAGTCGACCTCCTCTAGCCCGCGCGGTTCCGGCAAGACCGAGTCGGAGAACTCAAGCCGATTCAGCCGCTCAAGGATGCCGGGCTCGGGCTGCTTCAGGAAGCCCGCAGCGAACTGGTGCAGCAGGCGGCGTATATCCTCGGAAGCGTCAACAAATACCGGCCCGTAATCCGAGGCGCCATGGCAGTGGTGGTCCCTGGATTTTTCCAGCGCATGCTCAAGCGCCCTGGCCATTTCTGACAGGGCGCTGAAGCCCACCGTTGCGGAACTTCCCGCCAGCGAGTGTGCCAGTGCCACGGTTGAGGCGGCCACCGGCTGGTGACCCTCCAGCACCCATTCGGCAATTTCCGTGACCAGTCGGCGTGACCATTCATCGGCTTCGTTCAGATAGACGTTGTACAGGGGAATGCCGATGCGCAAGCCACCAATGACCTTGATTTTTTCATCCTCGGTGTCATCAAACAACGGATCATCTGCGGGCTTGCCGGGCACGTCTGGCACGGTCATTGCCGTGGCTTCGGTCTCGCCAGTCGCTGGCACATCTTCCGTGGGCACGAGCGGCAGAAAACCGGACACTGCAACAGGCAGCGGCTCCGGAGCTGCGGCCTTGATCTCGATCTCGAAGTGCAGATCAAACTCGGCAGCGGAAAGTTCGACTGTTTCGGCGGTGTCCTCTGCCTCCTCCTGCCTCCCAGAAGCTGCAGTGGCGGGCATCTCAAACAGCTCGGCTGGCGTGCTGTCCTGGCCGGAAACGTCGAACAGGCTGTCGAAGTCGATGTCTTCAATGCTTGCGTCAGTAGCGGCGGCTTCCACGCCGATTTCGGCAGGCATCTCGTGTGGCAGCGCATCGGAAAGGAAATCGAACTCCTCATCGAGGACGAGTATGGCGTCAGCATGCTCCGGCAGCGCGACCTCAGGGTGCGCCAGACCGCCGTGCGTACTGGCTGCAGGTTGCACCTTGAGCATCGCAGTTGAAGGCGCAGCAGCCAGGTCGGGTGACGTACCGGAAAGGTTCAGGGCGAGGTAGCGACCGTCGTTGCGCATGGCTTCAGCGCTGAGGCGAAAGGGTTCGGCCGACCATGAGGCATGCTGATTTTCGGCAATATCAGAAATCCAGCGGCCAAACCCGGCGATGACCTCGGATGAAAGGGCCCGGAATTCGCGGGTCGCCGGCTTTTGGTCGGCCAGCCAGCTGTTGACCAGTTGCTCAAGCGCCCAGGCGGCTTCACCAAACTCACCCAGCCCGACCATTCGCGAGCTGCCTTTGAGGGTGTGGAAGGCGCGCCTCAACACCGTGAGCTGAGAGGCATCATCCGCTTCTGCTTCGAGATCGGTGGTGGCCTGCAGCGCCTGTCCGACGACCTCGCGTGCCTCTTCAAGGAAGACATCCTGCAAATCGTCTTCTTCAAAATCTGCTGCCACAGGTTCACCGAGCGCCGCCACCGGCTCGGGCACTACCGAGGAAGCCAGCGCCGACAAGGCACTCGCAGTTGCGCCATCGTCCCTACCTGAAACCGCCAGCGCGGCTTCTCTGGCATTTCTGGCCAGCTCGGGCTGGCCGGCCAGCGCGGCGTGGGTGGCCAGTGTATCCAGCCTGACGCCGAGCTCGTCGCCCGGCTTTGCCACTGCAGCCTCCTGCACGACCGATACCAGCTCCTGCGCCAGCACGTCATTCTCGATCGTGGCAGGCTGCGGCTTGTCCGCCAGGCCTTGCGACCGGCCCATCAGGGGTTTCAGCTCGTCCAGTTCTTCGTCATAGACAAAAAGCTTCTTCGCCAGCACAGGCTGGTAATTGAGCATGTCAATCAGGAAGCTCAGGGCGCCCAGGTTGTTGCCAAGATGCTCAAATGTTCCGGCGCTGCGCACCTGCTGCTCGTCGATCTCGGTGTCGAGCATCTGCTCGACACTGCCCTTCATGTGCAAAACCGCCCGCGAAGCCTGGTCAAGACCCAGCACCGACAGCACGCCGCGCATCTGGGACAGTTTTCCGGGCAGCGCCTGCAAGGGGGTTTTGTCCTGAGGGCTGCGAAAGAAAATATCGAGCGCCTTTTCAAGCTCACTGAGGGAGACCCTGAGCTCACCCACCACGCTGCCCATGGTTTGCTTGTCACTGACACGGCTATAGAGCTCTTCCATCCAGCTTTCCAGCGGCTGGGGCTCGCCTCCCGCGCTGACAGCCTCCAGCCGCTGCGCCAGGTTGGTGGTCCTGACCGCCAGTTGGGGATCGTTGGGATCCAGATCGTCGAAGGCCGCCTCGAGATAGAGCACGGAGGTTGCGACCTCCATGGCCAGTTCGATTCGGGGTGTTTGGGCGGACCGGGCAGTGCTGTCGATCGCCAGGACCAAGGCTTGCGCGAGAACTTCGCTTGGCGGATGAAGTTTCACGAGGGAATCGGCCACCAGGCTGAATTGATCCGCTACCAGCCTGAATTTGCTGGTGTCGCCCGCAGATAGCGATGACCAGCTTTCCTTGGCCGAGGTGATGCGCTTGCGCGCCTGTGCCAGCAGGGACGGATCAAAGCGCCCGAACTGGACGAGCTCGTAGTCCACTGGCTTGGAGCCAGCCAGCCCGTAAGCTGATCGGACAGCCGAAAGAACGGGGTGATTACCCTGGTCTGAAGCGGCTTGCGCGCAGAAAAAAAGCAGGTCCTGCGCCAGACGATCGGAAATCGAGGTGTCGCCCTTGGCCAGTGAGGTGTATTGCAGAAGAATTCTGGAAGCGGCGCGCCGCACATAGATATCTGCTTGCAGCAGATCCTGCGCCAAGGCCTCGAAATAGGCCGCTGCAATGACCCAGAAAATCCGGATCCGCTTGTCAGACTGATTGGCCGAGAGCCCAAGACTCAGGTCGGCGAGCTGGCGCGCCGCTTGCGGCGCCTTGCCCTTCATCAACTGCAAGATGGCCTGATCCAGCGTGGCCCGCGCGTTGGCGTCGTAGCTGTGGCGCTCGCTGACCATGGTCAGCTGGGGCTCCACCCAGCGCCACGCAATAGGCCACAGATCGGCGGGATGAATACGGTCCGCGCGCAGCAGCATCTGGACATCACGGTACTGTGGGAAAAGTGAAACCGCCGAGACGGCTTTACCCGCCAGCACGTCTTCAAGGTATTCCGTCACTGCAAAACTGGCGTACTCGATCTTGGCAACGGCATCCTGGCTGCATTGCTCGGGCTGGACGATGAATTTCTGTACGGCTGCCTCCATCGCCCTAAGCACTGGCGCAGCCGCCGGGATGCCCACCATTTCCAGGGCACCGACCGCCTGGTGCAGCTGCTGGCGGGCAATTCGCAACTGGCTGGCGTCAAGCGCTGCCAGGTCGGAGCCTCGGGCCGCCTCGGCATCCCACACAAATCGCTTGAGCGCCTTGGCGGCACCTTCCAGTGACTTGCGAAGCTCGTCAAGCACCCAGGCCAGAGGGCCCAGGTCATTCACGGCGAGATCGGATTGGGCTGCTGTTGAATTCGGGACCTTGGATTGCATAGATAACGAGCCGGTTCAGGAGTCAAGGGTCGCAGTCAAGGCGCAACGTCGGGGGTTCACGCAATCTTGAAGCGCGACACCGACTGCCGCAGCTCGTCAGCCATGCGCGACAGATCACGCACCTGCTGCGCCGTGGAACGCGTTCCTTCGCCGGTCTGCTCGGTTACCACAAAAATGTGCTGAATATTGCCAGCCACCACGTTTGCCGATGCGGCTTCCCGGGCGGCGGAACTGGAAATCTGCTCAATCAGGTCAGCCAGACGGCGCGACACCTGGTCAATCTCGGTCAGGGCCGTACCGGCGTTGTCCGACAGTTTTGCGCCTTCAACCACCCCTTGGGTCGAGCGCTCCATGGCGGCGACAGCATCCTGGGTATCGGTCTGAATCGCCTTGACCAGCGCAGATATCTGGCGTGTCGCGTCGGCCGAACGCTCAGCCAGACGCTGCACTTCTTCGGCCACCACAGAGAAGCCGCGACCGGCTTCGCCGGCCGATGCCGCCTGGATCGCCGCGTTCAGCGCCAACACGTTGGTTTGTTCGGTAATGTCGGAAATCAGCTCGGTAATCTCGCCAATCTCTTGGGAAGACTCGCCAAGACGTTTGATCCGCTTGGAGGTTTCCTGAATCTGGTCGCGGATGGAGTTCATGCCGCCAATGGCGTTTTGCACGGCTTGCAGGCCGGACTCGGCGGCGGTCAGCGACTGCCGGGCGACCTGCGAGGATTCCTGGGCCTGAGTAGACACCTCGTTAATTCTGGATGCCATGTCCAGCACTGATTGGCCGGTTTCGCGAATTTCGCGAAGCTGCTCGGTTGAGGCCGCCAGCAGTTCGGCCGAAGTGTTCTCGACCTGCGCCGTCGTCTGCGCCACCCGTGTTGCCGTGTTCTGCACGTTACCCACCAGCTGGCGCAGTTCTTCGACGGTGTAATTCACCGAGTCGGCAATGGCGCCCGTGATGTCTTCCGTCACGGTCGCTTCCTGGGTCAGGTCGCCTTCAGCCACCGTCTGCAGTTCGTTCATCAAACGCAAGATGGCCGCCTGATTGGCGTCGTTGACGCGCTTGGCGTCCTGCTCCTGGCTTTTGGCGTCCTGCCGCTGCTCCTCGGCCACAGCCTGTCGTTGCTGGCTGTCGCGCACCTGAAGGCGAGCCAGTCCCGCGGCGCACAGCAGCGCGACGGCAGCCGCGGCAAGCAGCGTGGCGAGAGCGCTTGCGCTCAGGCCGGTCTGCAGGGAAAGCTTGGCTTGCAGATCCTCAAGACCCCGGCGCAGCGGCCCGCTGTCTGCAATGATAGCCCCTTGCGCTTCACTGGCCGAGACCAGGCCCTGCAGGTTACCCAAAATGGCACCGGCCTGAACGCGCGTCTGTTCATAGAGCGCCAGCAGGGCATCAAGCCGCTCGCGGGTCTGGGGATCCTTGGAACCCCCGAGCCGCAATTCAGGGCTGCCGTCGAGCAAACCCTGGGCGATTTCCTTGAAGGAGTTCAAATCCTTGCCAAGCAAAACCACGGCTTCCGGACTCACGCCTTCCATGGTTAGAATCTCATTGGCAGACTTGCCGATGCGCTGCGTCAGGATCACCAGCTGGCCAGACGCCGAAATTTCTGCGGCGGGGGCGTTTTGCTGCAGCTTGAGCGAAGACACCGTCTCCGCGATTTCCAGCAAGTCCGAGGACTGGCGTTTGATGGTCCGCAGCGCGTTGCCCACCTGGGTCAGAATGCTTTGCTGGCCCACGACAAGCTTGGCGTTTTTCTCGGCCCGCTCCATGAAGAGCGTGACCTTGTCCACATCGGGCTGCAAATCATCATTCACCGCGGCAAGGCGCAAGCTCTCTTCGCCAGACTTGAGGCCGCGCGCGGCTTTTGCCAGAGCATCGAAGCTTTTCCACACGTCAGGGAATGCCTGCGCACTGCCCACCAGGGCCTGCGAAACGGATTTTGCAAGTCGCTGTGACTGCATCAGCGATTGCCCGGTTGCGGCCACCTGCTGCGCAACGCGATCGGCCTGACTGAGTGCCAGGAAAGTCACCACACCGAGCACCAGCACGGCGCTCGCAAGCAAGACGACCAGAATCCTCTGGTGCTGCCCCAGCGTTCGCCGACCCAGCAGCGGAAGGCTCAACAAGTCCGGGTTGTCAAGCTCAACCGGCCCGCCCGACTGAATCGAAGCCATGCGACTGGGTGCAAACAGATCTTCCGGCGCGTTCATGCCCTGCGACCCGACAGCGCCGTGCAGCACGTCACCGCCGACCCCTGCAGCCACAACGTCAGCCGGCATGCCCAGGGACGCCATGTCCATGCTGTCTACCGGCTGCACGCGCTTGGTTTTAAAGAGCTTCTGGATATTTTCAATAACAGACATCATGAGCCTTCCGGGAGAAACGGGGGTGAGCAAGGCGCTAGGCGCCGATGGTCAAGAAATGGGCCTGCTGCGCAAGCAACTGAAGGTTGAGCTCCTGCCAGGATGCGCCGCTGGAATCGAGGTAGCGGTTGCCAAAAAACTCGGGCGCTTCAGGCGCGCGTTCAGAATAGTCAATGAACGCTTCCTGCTTTCTCAGGCCCGCCAGCTTGTCCACCAGCAAGACGCAATTCACCTCGAGCGCGCTATTGAGGGAAACCAGCCGGGAGTCCGAGCGGGCCAGCTCGCTTTTCAGGGCGGGCGGGCGGCCACTTACATAACTGGCCAGATCCACGACGCCAAACAGACCGCCGCGCAAATTGGCCACGCCTGCGAACCATGCCTGGGTATAGGGCACATGCTGCATGGTGACCCATGGGAATATCTCGCCCGACTGGGCCAGCGGAAACAGATACTTTTGGCCGCCGGCTTCGACGGCCAGCCATGAGGCAGCGACGCCTTGCGTCCTTGCAATCTGCAAGCGTTCGGCCAGCCTGGTTTGCAGTTCTCTGAGGGCTTGTCTGTTGGCCATGCTTTATTTGCTGGCTGAAGCTCAGCCCAGGGCCTTGATTTTTGCCATCAGTTCAGCCGCATTGACGGGCTTGGTGATGTAATCGCGAGCGCCCTGACGCATGCCCCATACCCGGTCGGTCTCCTGGTTCTTGCTGGTACACATCATGATGGGGATGGCGGAGTAAAGCGGATCACGCGCAATCGCGCGCGTCAGCTGAAACCCGTTCTGCCCCGGCATGACCACGTCCATGAGAATGAGCTCGGGCTTGTCCTCGGCCAGACGCCGGAATGCATCTTCCGCATTCTCTGCAGTCTTGACGGTAAAACCGTTTTTCACCAGCAGATCGGTGAGGAACATCAGCTCGGTTTTAGAGTCGTCAACGACCAGTATTTTATTGATTGCCATCACATTTCCTTTATTATTTAACGCAGCCCAATGCCTGCACGGTTTGCAGCAGTTGATCTTTGGTGAAGGGCTTGGTCAGATAGTCCTGCGAGCCCACCATGCGACCTCGCGCCTTGTCGAATACGCCGTCCTTGGACGAAAGCATCACAATGGGAACACCTGAAAACCGCTCATTGCGCTTGATGATCGCGCAGGTTTGATAGCCGTCGAGGCGCGGCATCAGGATGTCGCAAAAAATCAGATCGGGTTCGTAGTCATTGACCTTGGACAGGGCGTCGAAGCCGTCCTCGGCCAGCAATACCTCATGCCCACCCTGCTTCAGAAAAATTTCGGCGCTGCGCCTGATGGTATTGCTGTCATCGATGACCAACACCTTCAGTCCGGAACTGGGAATACTCACTGGCGCCACTCCTCGTTTTTTGCGGTCCCCGAATCGGTCGGTGGTGCCGGACTGAAACCAGTCGGACCAAAGCCTGAAAACTTATAGCTGAACCATTTCGAAATCTTCCTTGCGCGCCCCGCATTCCGGGCAGGTCCAGTTCATGGGCACCTGCGCCCATGGGGTCCCCGGTGCAATGCCGTGCTCCGGGGAGCCGGCAGCTTCGTCGTAGATCCACCCACAAATCAAACACATCCAGGTCATTGATTGCATCACAGCTTAAGTTGCCTTCGAATAGAATGCAACAATTGTATCGGTGAGGCGTTGCTTATTCGCGTACAAGGCAGAATCTAGCCCTATGGCAAACCCCAACCCACCACTAACGGACAGCGTTGATCTCGAGGCAGAAGACAGCGACACTTCGCCCGCCTGCGTCATGACATTCAATGCCAATGACCCAAGTGGCGCCGCCGGGCTGACCGCCGACATTGCCGCCATTGTGTCAGCCGGCGCCCATCCGCTGGCGGTCGTTACTGGCGCCTATGTACGTGACACCGCCGAGATTTTCAACCACTTTGCATTCGACGACGAAGCCGTCACGGAGCAGGCGCGATCTGCACTGGAAGACATGCCGGTTTCCGCGATCAAAGTCGGCTTTGTCGGCAGTCCCGAGAACATCAGCACCATTGCTGAAATCGCCTCCGACTACGCCGACGTCCCCCTCATTGCCTACATGCCCAGCCTGTCCTGGTGGGAGGAAAGCGAAATCGACAGCTACTTTGATGCCTTCCGGGAACTGATGCTGCCGCAGGCGACCCTGCTGGTCGGCAACCACAGCACCCTGTGGCGTTGGCTGCTGCCCGACTGGCCAGGCGAGCGCAACCCGTCCGCGCGCGACATTGCCAAGGCGGCGTCCGATCTGGGCGTGCCCTACACGCTGGTCACTGGGATTCCCCTGGCCGAGCAGTTCATTGACAACGTGCTCGCCACGCCGCAAGCGGTCCTGTACAGCGAGAAGTTCGAACGCTTTGAGGCGGTTTTCGAGGGCACTGGGGAAACACTCTCCGCCGCCCTTTGCGCCCTGCTGGCCAATGGCCACGACCTGCAGACCGCCACCGCCGAGGCGCTGACCTACCTGGACCACAGCCTCAATGCCGGCTTTCATCCCGGCATGGGCCACATCATCCCCGACCGCCTGTTCTGGGCGCAGGCCGAAGATGAGGAAGATGAATCGACCGGAGAAGAACTCACCGACGATGCGGCACTGACTTCCAGCCCCTCTTTCGAGCTGCCTCCGAACGGCACAACCAAACATTAACCCTAACAAACCGGCTACAGCCTTGACCAATTCCCGCAACGCAGCGCTGTTCGAGCGCGCCCAAAAACTGATTCCCGGCGGCGTCAACTCGCCCGTCCGGGCCTTCAAGGCCGTCGGCGGCACGCCGCGCTTTGTTCAACGAGCTCAGGGAGCGTACTTCTGGGACGCCGACGGAAACCGCTATATCGATTACATCGGCTCCTGGGGCCCGATGATTCTGGGCCACGGCCATCCGGCTGTGCTTGAAGCGGTTCAGAAAGCCGTGCTCGAAGGCTTTTCGTACGGCGCGCCGACCGAGCGCGAGGTAGAGCTGGCCGAGGAGATTGTCAAGCTGGTGCCATCCATCGAGATGGTGCGGCTGGTGAGTTCCGGCACCGAGGCCACGATGAGCGTGATCCGCCTGGCGCGCGGTGCCACCGGGCGCAACAAGATCATCAAGTTTGAAGGCTGCTACCACGGCCATTCCGACGCGCTGCTGGTCAAGGCCGGCTCGGGCCTGGCCACCTTCGGCAGCCCGACCAGCGCTGGCGTGCCGCCCGAGGTGGTGCAGCACACGCTGGTGCTCGAATACAACCACATCGC
>JBKJKI010000063.1:0-4936 GCA_046597475.1 Polaromonas sp.
CCGCGCCCGCGCGCATCGGCATGATCGGCCTGGGTGGCGGCTCGCTGGCCAAGTTCTGCCACCGCTACCTGCCGGCCAGCAAGATGCTGGTGCTGGAGATCAACCCCCATGTGATCGCGCTCAGGCGCGAGTTCCAGGTGCCCGACGACGACGCGCGGTTTCAGGTGATTGCCGCCGACGGCGCGCTTTTCCTGCACACCGAAGCACCCGTTTTCGACGTGCTGCTGGTGGACGGCTTTGACCACCAGGGCCAGCCGGCCGCCCTCTGCACGCCCGGGTTTTACGCCGACTGCCTGGCGGCGCTGTCGCCCGGCGGCGTGCTGGCGGTGAATCTGCACTACGACCACCCCGACTACCCCTTGCTGGTCGAGCGCATACACCGCGGTTTTGGCGGCAACGCGGTGGAAGTCCTGGCCGGGGAAAAGAGCAATAGCGTGGTGTTCGCGTCCAGAGGCCAGCCGATTGCGCCGCGCGGCATGAGCGCCCGGCGCGCCCTGTCCGGCCTGGCCGAGGTGGCGCGGCAGCAGTTGAGGCCGGAACTGGAGCGCATCGTCTGGCAGATGAAAAGCCTGGACGACGAGAGCGCATAGCCCGGCGCCAGGCACGCTTTCCCCCTTGTAGGAAGTGCCCAGTGCCAGCACGCGGCCCTGTCTGACGGCACCGGATGCCGTGCGCGGCCACACTGAAGACTTGCGCGCCGGAGCCGCCCGCCCTGGCACATTCACCCCCCAAGAAAGGACCCAACATGACTGAAAAATCCGCCTCCGTTCACTGGGAAGGCCAGGGCAAGAAGGGCCAGGGCCAGATCAGCACCGAGACCGCCGCGCTCAAGGCCTATCCCTACGGCTTCGGCAGCCGCTTCGAGGACGACCGCAGCGGAACCAACCCGGAAGAACTGCTGGGCGCCGCGCACGCCGCCTGCTTCACCATGGCTTTTTCCTTCGCCTGCGACAAGGCCGGCTTCGCCACCACCTCGGTCGACACCCAGGCGCGGGTGCGCCTGACGGCGCAGGGCGACGGCTTTGTCATCGACCACATTGCCCTTGCCATGGAAGCCGTGGTCCCCGGCATCAGCGAGGAAAAATTCAGGGAAATTGCCGAGGGCGCGAAAAAGGCCTGCCCCCTGTCCAGGGCGCTGGCCAGCGTGCCGGAAATCACCCTTGCCGCCAAACTGCGCCAATGAGCAGCCGCACATCATGTCCGGTCAAGCCGATTCAAATCCAGGACATGCCATGAAAACCAACTTCTCCTTTGACGTTCAGTACGCCGCCGACTCGGACAGCAGCCAGGCGCAGCGCGACGCGGTGATGGACTCGCTCGGCCCCACCCTGCAAGCTCTGCTGGCCGGGCATGACCAGGCGGCCACCGTGGTGGTGAGCGACAGCCACAAGGGCGAGGGCAACAAGCTGGTCGAGCTGACCACGACGCTGGGCGACGACCGGATTGCCGAGATCCTCAAGGCGTTTTCCGCGCGAAATGGCGTGGTGGTGAGCGCCTTCGAATAGTCCGATCCGGCTTGCGCGGCGCTGGCGCATCTCTGCCGCTCTTTCTTTTATGATCGACTGCTCACACGCTTCAGCGCATAAAGGAAACCCATGCCCACGTACCACGTCGAAATGCTGGAAGGCCGCACCATCGAGCAAAAGAAAAAACTGGCCGAAGCGATTACGCGCGTCAGTGTCGAGATCCTGGGCGGCCAGCCAGACTCGGTGGACATCCTCATCACCGACATCAAGCGCGAAAACTGGGCCACGGGCGGCAAGCTCTGGTCAGAGCCGAGAGACTAGCCTTCGCAGCATCCCTTGACCCCCCTGCCATCGCCATTTTCACTGGCCGCGCTGCAGGCGCGCCACGGCTCGCGCTATCGCTGGCTGCTGCTCGTGGCGGTCATGGTCGGGACCATGGCGTCCATCATGTCCTCGACCATCATCAACGTGGCGATTCCGGACATGAGCCAGCACTTTTCGCTCAGCCAGGGACGCGCGCAATGGGTCAGCTCGGGCTTCATGGTGGCCACGACCGTCGCCATGCTGACGACGCCCTGGCTGCTGGCGCGCTATGGCTACCGCAGCACCTACACTGGCTGCATGCTGCTGCTGATGGCCGGCGGCCTGCTGGGCGGCCTGGCCGGCAGCTTCGGCCTGGTGCTGTTTGCCCGCGTAGCCGAAGGCCTGGCCGCTGGCGTCGTGCAGCCGATTCCGGCCATCATCATCATGCGCGCCTTTGGCCCGCATGAGCAGGGCCGCGCCAGCGGCCTGTTTGGCGTGGGCGTGGTGCTGGCGCCCGCTCTTGGCCCCAGCATTGGCGGCATTCTGGTTGACCTGTATGGCTGGCGCTCGATTTTCTTCATGGTGGTGCCGCTATGCCTGCTGTCGCTGTGGATGGCCTGGCGCTATGTGCCCGATACATCCCCTGGCGGCGTGGCGGCCGACTCCGGTGGCGCGATGATTGACTGGCGCGGGCTGTTGCTGGCGTCCTTCGGTACGCTGTGCCTGCTCAATGGCATGGTCGCGCTGCACGGCAGCAAGCGGCTTGAGCCGGCCATACTGCTGGGCGCTTTCGTGCTGACACTGGGCCTGTTCCTGTGGTGGCAGCGCCGCCTCAGCGCCACCCAGCGCGCGCCGCTGATGAATCTGGCGCTGTTTGACTACCGCCAGTTCGCCATGGGCTGCGTGGTGGCCTTCATTTACGGCACCGCGCTGTTTGGCTCGACCTATTTGCTGCCGGTCTACATGCAGCTGGGCCTGAAGCTGTCGGCCGCGCATGTCGGCACCATCCTGTTGCCGGCCGGCCTGGTGCTGGCCGCGACGATTGCCGGCGTGGGCCGGCTGGCCGACCGGCAGCCGACCTGGCTGCTGGTGAGCATAGGGCTGGGCCTGCTGGCCGCGTCGTTCGCGCTGATGCTGACGGTCACGCTGGGCTCCACGCTCTGGCTGCTGATCATCTGGGCCACGCTGGGCCGCATCGGACTGGGCTTCATCCTGCCTTCGCTCAACCTGGGCTCGCTCAGGCCGCTGCACAAGGACCTGATGGCGCAAGGCGTCAGCGCCATCAGCTTCGTGCGCATGCTGGGCGGCGCGATTGGCGTGAGCCTGTGCGGCATCGTGCTGGAGTGGCGGCTTGCCGCGCATGGCGACTCACTGGCGAACGCGGCGAGCAGCCCGGCGCGGCTGGCGGCCTTCAACGAAACCTTCCTAATGCTGGCCGCCTTGTGCCTGCTGGCCATGGCAGCGGCATCGCAGCTCAGGGAACCCGTGGAGACGCGAAAGGACTGATCATGTGTCAACTGCTTGGAATGAACTGCAACGCGCCGACCGACGTGACCTTCAGCTTTCGCGGTTTTGCGCAGCGCGGCGGCCATACCGACCAGCACACCGACGGCTGGGGCATTGCCTTTTTCGAGGGCGACGGCAGCGCGCAAGGCGACAAGGGCCTGCGCCATTTCGTGGACCACCAGCCGGCCTGCGAATCCCCGGTGGCCGACCTGATCCGGCGCTATCCGATCAAGAGCCGCAACGTGATTGCGCACATCCGCAAGGCCACCCAGGGCCGGGTGGCGCTGGAGAACTGCCACCCCTTTGTGCGCGAGCTGTGGGGCCGCTACTGGGTGTTTGCGCACAACGGCGACCTGAAGGATTACGCGCCGCGCCTGCATGGCAGCTTCAAGCCGGTCGGCAACACCGACAGCGAGCGCGCCTTTTGCTGGATCATGCAGGAGCTGGCGAAATCACATGCCGGCGTGCCCAGCGTGCAAGAGCTGACCCTGACGCTGCGCGAGTTGGCCGCGCAAATAGCGCCTCACGGCACCTTCAATTTTTTGCTCAGCAATGGCCAGGCGCTTTGGGCTCACGCGTCGACCAGCCTGTTTTACGTGCAGCGCCGCCACCCGTTTACCCACGCCACGCTGAGCGACGAAGACCTGAGCATCAACTTTGCCGAACACACGCAGCCCAGCGACCGCGTCGCCGTGGTGGTGACCGCGCCGCTCACCACCAACGAGACCTGGACGGCCTTTGCGCCGGGAGAGCTCAAGGTGTTCCAGGACGGCGTGCTGCTCAAGGCCTGAAGGCTTTCAGGCGGCCAGCGCAGCCTCCAGCGCGGCTATGAACATCGCCGCCACGTCAAAGCCCATCTGGTCATGGATTTCCTGGAAACAGGTCGGGCTGGTGACGTTGATTTCCGTCACATAGTCGCCAATCACGTCAATGCCCGCCAGCAGCAGGCCGCGCGAGGCCAGCAACGGGCCCAGCGCCTCGGCGATTTCGACGTCGCGTCTTGACAGCGGCTGCGCCACGCCCAGGCCGCCGGCCGCCAGGTTGCCGCGGACCTCGCTGCCCTGCGGAATGCGCGCCAGGCTGAAGGGCACCGGCTTGCCGCCAATCACCAGCACGCGCTTGTCGCCCTTGACGATCTCGGGCAGAAACTTCTGCACCATCAGGCTTTGCGCGCCGTGGCGGTTCAGCGTCTCGGTGATGGATCCCAGGTTCAGGCCGTCCGGTCCGACGCGGAAGATGCCCATGCCGCCCATGCCGTCGAGCGGCTTGAGGATGATGTCCTGGTGCTCGGCATGAAAGCGCTTGATGTCCTCGGCGTCGCGCGTCACCAGCGTCGGCCCGATGAACTGCGGGAACTCCATGATGGCGAGCTTTTCCGGGTGGTCGCGCAGCGCGCGCGGCCTGTTGAACACCCTGGCGCCATCGCGCTCGGCCTGCTCAAGCAGGTGCGTGGCATAGAAATATTCGGAGTCAAACGGCGGATCCTTGCGCATGATGACGGCGCCAAACGAAGCCAACGGCGTCTGGTGCTTTTGCGTGACCTCAAACCAGGCCTCTTCGCCTCCCGTGAGGCGGATGTCGCGCACATGGCCCATGACCTTGCCACCGCGCACCCAGGTCAGGTGCGTTGGCTCGCAGGCCGAGACCGTGTGGCCACGCTT
>JBKJKI010000242.1:0-19367 GCA_046597475.1 Polaromonas sp.
CTGCGGGCAGCGCCAGAAACACCTGGGTCAGGGCAAACAGCGCCAGCAGCACACCGACGGCCGCTTTGCCGACCGCCATGGCCTCAGGCGTCCGGTCAGCTATAGCGTGCTCGCGGCAGCCATGGGCGCTGGCGCCGCGGTCGTTTTTCCGGTTTTTCCCGTGCTTTGCCTGGCCGCGCTGCTCACGGGCGGCGCTACCGGCACTGCCACCATCTCGCTGCAACGCCATGTCGGTCGCGCCGCCGGCGGCGGCTTGCAGCTCAGGCAGGTGTTCAGCTGGCTGGCGATTGGGCCGGCAGTCTCGAACTTTATCGGGCCGTTTTCCGCCGGTTTGCTGATTGACCATGCGGGCGCAACGCCGGGCAGCCTCTGGGGTTATCGCGCGGCTTTTTTCCTGATGGCGGTGCTGCCGCTGGCGACCTGGTTTCTGGTTCGCAATACCCGCGAATTGCCCGCGCTGATCGCGGCCAACGCCGGCGCGCGCCCGAAAGCCTGGGATTTGCTGCTCCAGCCCATGTTTCGCCGGATGATGCTGGCCAACTGGCTGCTGTCCTCCTGCTGGGACGTGCATACCTTTGTGGTGCCGGTGCTGGGTTTTGAAAGAGGCCTCAGCGCCTCCAGCATTGGCTCAATCCTGGGCGCGTTTGCCGTGGCCGCGGCCGCCATCCGCATGCTGATGCCGCTGCTGGCGGCGCATTTGCGCGAGTGGCGCGTGCTGGCCTTTTCCATGCTGGCGACCGCGCTGCTTTTTGCGGTCTACCCGCTCATGCCGACGGCCCTGAGCATGGGCCTGTGCTCCGTGCTGCTGGGCTTTTCGCTGGGCATGGTGCAGCCCATGATCATGAGCATGCTGCACCAGATCACGCCCGAGCACAGGCACGGCGAGGCCTTGGGCTTGCGCTTAATGGCGATCAACGCTTCGAGCGTGCTCATGCCCATGCTGTTCGGTTCGGCCGGTGCGCTGGTAGGCATTGCCGGCGTCTTCTGGGTGACCGGGGCCATGGTGGGCGCGGGCTCGCGGCTGGCCTGGCAGCTCAAGCGCATGAGCCCGCATGCGGGACACCCGGTCGGTGCGCCCGCTGCCGACGCCAAAAGTCAAAGTTCGTAAAAACTTTTGATGGCGTCCCAGGCGACTTGCGGGTCATCGACATACTGAAACAGCTTGAGGTCTTCGGGCGAAATCGCGCCTTCCTCGATCATGACGTCAAAGTTGACCAGCCGTTTCCAGTACTCGGAGCCGAACAGAATGATGGGCACCGGCTTGGCCTTGCCGGTTTGCACCAGCGTGATGATCTCGAACAGTTCATCCATCGTTCCAAAGCCACCTGGAAATGCCACCAGGGCCTTGGCGCGCATCATGAAGTGCATTTTGCGCAGGGCAAAGTAGTGAAACTTGAAGTTCAGCGACGGCGACACATAGGGGTTGGATCCTTGCTCATGCGGCAACACGATGTTGAGGCCGACGGTGAGCGCGCCCATTTCCTGGGCACCGCGATTCGCCGCCTCCATGATGCCGGGGCCGCCGCCGGTGCAGATGAACATCTTTTCGGCGCAGGGCCGTGGTTTGCTATAGCCTGCCACCAGGCGCGCGAACTGGCGCGCCTGCTCGTAGTAGCGGGCATTGCGCACATGGCGGCGGGCCAGTAGCAGGGCGGCTTCATCGTCGCTTTCTTCCGCCAGCTTGAGCGCCGCGCTGGCCTCTTCGGGGGCCGGGAAGCGGGCGCTGCCGAACACCACAATGGTGTGTTCAATGCCTTGCTCCTGCTGGTCAAGCTCGGGCTTGAGCATTTCCAGCTGGATGCGGATGCCGCGCGTTTCGCGCCTGAGCAAAAATTCCGGGTCGGCGAAGGCCAGCCGATTGGCATTGGGCCGCAACGGTGTCGTGCCATTGGACAACGCATGCAGTTCAGCCCAGGCATGTGCCAGGCGTTCTTCGGTCAGATCTTGTGTTTGTTCCATGAGGCATTTTCAATGAGGGAAAGATGGGTTCACGCTGACCGCGCCAGCGCTGGCGGGCAATTCGGCGGCTCGGGATGCAAAAAGGCTCCATGAGGAGCCTTTTGCCAGTGAGCCATGGGCCGGAGCCATGGTCAGACGCGTTTGCGGTATTCGCCGGTGCGGGTATCAATTTCAACCACATCGCCCTGAGCGACAAAAATAGGCACGCCGATTTCAAAGCCGGTTGCCAGCTTGGCAGGCTTGAGCACCTTGCCCGAGGTGTCGCCCTTGACGGCCGGCTCGGTCCAGGTAATTTCGCGCTGCACGCTGGTCGGCACTTCAACGGAAATGGCCTTGCCGTCATAGAACACGACTTCGAGTTCCATGCCGTCTTGCAGGTAGTTCAGCGAGTCGCCCATGTTTTCGGCTTCGACTTCGTACTGGTTGTACTCGGTGTCCATGCAGATGTACATCGGGTCGGCGAAGTAGGAATAGGTGCATTCCTTCTTGTCCAGGATGACCTGGTCGATCTTGTCGTCGGCCTTGAACACGACTTCGGTGTTGAAGTTGGCGATCAGGCTCTTGAGCTTCATGCGCACGGTGGCGGAGTTGCGCCCACCGCGGCTGTATTCGGTCTTGAGCACGACCATCGGGTCCTTGCCGTTCATGATGACGTTGCCGGCGCGGATTTCTTGAGCGATTTTCATAGCAGTTTTACTGAGGGTAGGCCGTTGAACGGTTGCAGGGTGTGCAGGTTCCGCGGCGGGTTGGAGGTCAGCCTTGTGACCGTTAAGTGACCGTTGCGTGAATGGTTATGCGTTTTGCCTTGCAGGCTTTTCCGCAGAGCCATTGATTTTAGCGTTTTTTTGCCACAAATTCGAGCAGATGGCTACTCAGGTCTGGCTGGGCGAGCAGGCGGGCGCGCGCCGCGAGCGCGCAGGATTGCCAGCCTTGCAGGTCTGTCAGGGGCTCGCCGGTGGCGTTCGATGCGGCCTCGGGGCTGTTCCACGCCGCGTGAAAGGCCCTGAGCGATGGGGGGGCATCCAGCCAGTCAAGAAAGGCCTTGAGCTTGTGCAGGTGGGCGTCGTCATGCTGCGGGTAAATCTGCCAGACAAAGGGTTTGGCGGCCCAGAGCGCCCGCGCCAGCGAGTCTTCGCCGCGTACGAAGTTCAGGTCGCAGACCCACAGCAACTCGTCATAGGCGGATTGCGTGAGCAGGGGTAAGTATGAAATTGATAGCAAACTATGATCGTGGATACTGGACAAGCAGCTGTTCTTGTTGCTAAAAATGGTTTTTACGGCCTTTTCGGCCCGTCCTGCCGCCACCAGCAGCCGCACGGGCTGGCCCGCCAGCCCGTGCGCGGCCCAGCCGGCCAGCAGCGCGCCCAGCGCCGGCGGCTCGTAACAGAACAGCGAGACGCGCTTTTCCCCGCCGCCATGGCTCTTGCGCTCAATGCCATGCGCCGCCAGCCAGGCCTCGCCGTCAAAGCCCGCTTGCCGCGCCATCAGCCCGGGCTCGCGCAGCAAGCCGCCGGTCGAGGGGGTAAAGCCGGGATAGAAAAACCATTTGATCCAGCCGGCAGCCGGACCGCCTTGCACCGGCGAAGGCATGGCGTGGCTGCGTTCCACATAACTTTCGGCGGACAGGTACTCGAGGTTGATCCATACGGGTTTTTGCTCTGTAGCCCTTTGCTTATCGGCGCAGGCAGCTATGAATTCGGGAGCGATCTCGCAGCCGAAGGCCTCCACCAGAACGTCTGGCGCCTGCTGCCCGAAGCCGGCGCAGGCTACGGCCCAGGGCAGCACGCGCACGCCGGGGCAGGCGGCTGGCGCCATCCAGGCCAGTGCCGAGTCGTCGTCCACCCACAGGCGCACCGCCTGCCCGCGTCCGGCCAGGTCGGCGGCCAGGCGCCAGCACACGCCGATATCCCCGAAGTTGTCGATGACTTTGCAAAAAATGTCCCACTGCAGGCGCTGATTCATGAAACGATTGTCCACAATACGGCCAACCTGTTTCACTGCCCTCATGACCCAAACCCACGAATTCGATCCCCAGCTGCTCAGCGAAGTGGCGGCCTTGCCGGCGCTGCCTGGCGTTTACCGCTACTTCGACGCGGAAGGCGGCGTGCTTTACGTGGGCAAGGCGCGCAACCTGAAGAAGCGGGTCACCAGCTATTTCCAGAAAAACCACGGCGGTACGCGTATTGGCCACATGGTGACCAAGATCGTCCGCATGGAAACCACCGTGGTGCGCTCCGAAGCCGAGGCGCTGCTGCTGGAAAACAACCTGATCAAGACGCTGCATCCGAAATACAACATCCTGTTTCGCGATGACAAGAGCTACCCCTATCTCAAGCTGACCGCCGCGCGTCCGGCCGGGGAGGGCAGTGCGCCGGTGGCCACGGCCTTTCCGCGCATTGCCTATTACCGCGGCGCGGTTGAAAAGAAGCACCATTACTTCGGCCCCTATCCCAGCGCCTGGGCGGTGAAAGACACCATCCTGCTGCTGCAAAAGGTGTTCAGGCTGCGCACCTGCGAAGACACGGTGTTCAACAACCGCACCCGGCCCTGCCTGCTGTACCAGATCAAGCGCTGCTCCGCGCCCTGCGTGGGCCATGTGTCGGCCGAACAGTACGCGCTGGACACGGCGAATGCCGAGCGCTTCCTGCAGGGCCAGACGCAGGAAATCCTGGGCGAGCTGGAGAAAAAGATGCTGGCGCATGCCGACAGGCTGGAGTTCGAGCAGGCAGCCGAGCTGCGCAACCAGATGGCGGCGCTGTCCAAGGTGCTGCACCAGCAATCGATGGAAATTGGCGGCAAGAACAGCGATGTGGACGTGGACATCCTGGCGGTCAAGGTGCAGGGCGGCAAGGCCTGCGTCAACCTGGCGATGGTGCGTGGCGGCCGCCACCTGGGCGACCGGCCCTACTTTCCGACCCATGTGGAATACGCCACCGACGTGGCCGCGCTTGACGCAGCGATTGAGGCCGAACTGGATGCGCTGGCGCCCCAGGTCAAGGAAAAATCACTGGAGGCGCTGATTCTTGAGGCCTTCATTGCGCAGCACTATATTGACGTGCCGGTGCCGCCAGTGCTGGTTGTCAGCGAGCCGGTCGACAAGGAACTGATCGCGGCGCTGGCCGAACAGAGCGGCGGCCGCATCACCGCCCTTCACCAACCGCGCGAGCAGCGCCGCATCTGGCTGGAGATGGCGCAGAAGAATGCCGGCCTGCAACTGGCCCGCCTGCTGGCCGAGCAGGGCTCGCAACAGGCGCGCACACGCGCGCTGGCCGAAGCGCTCGACCTGCCCATGGACAAGCTGGACGATTTGCGCATCGAATGCTTTGACATCTCGCACACGGCGGGCGAGGCTACCCAGGCGTCTTGCGTGGTGTTCCAGGCGCACAAGATGCAGAACAGCGAGTACCGCCGCTACAACATCGAAGGCATCACCCCGGGCGACGACTATGCGGCGATGCGCCAGGTCTTGACGCGGCGCTACACCAAGCTGGCCGAGGCCGCGCGTAATCCGGATACCAAGGGCAACGCCAGGCTGCCCGACCTGGTGTTGGTCGACGGCGGCAAGGGCCAGGTGTCCATGGCGCGCGAGGTGTTTGTCGAACTGGGCCTGGACCTGGGGCTGATCGCCGGGGTCGAAAAAGGCGAGGGCCGCAAGGTCGGCCTGGAGGAGCTGGTATTTGCCGATGGCCGTGACAAGGTTTACCTGGGCCGCGACTCGGCCGCGCTGATGCTGATCGCGCAAATCAGGGACGAGGCGCACCGCTTCGCCATCACCGGCATGCGCGCCAGGCGCGCCAAGGTGCGGGTCGGCGGCAGCCGGCTTGAAGACATCGAGGGCATAGGCCCGAAGCGGCGCGCCAGCCTGCTGCAACGCTTTGGCGGCGTTCGCGGCATTGCGTCGGCCAGCGTCGAGGACATTGCCATGGTGGACGGTATTTCAAAGGATCTTGCCGAGGAAATCTACCGCGCGCTGCATTGAATTGGCCGCGTAGGACTGCCGCCGTGGTGGGTTGGTGCTTTCCGGTTCAGCAACGAAGCGCGCCAAATTTCCTCTCGCCGCTCATGCGCCGGGCGGTTTGCGCGCGGCTCATGCCAAAATCGACCCCATGTTTCTGACTATTCCCACCGTGATGACCTGGACGCGCATCGTTGCGATTCCGCTGATCGTGGGGGTCTTCTACCTGGACATTCCTCCGGCCGAGCGCAACCTGATTGCCACCGTGATGTTTGTCGTCTTTGCTGCGACGGACTGGCTGGACGGCTTTCTGGCGCGCAAGCTGAATCAGACGTCCTCGTTCGGTGCTTTCCTCGACCCGGTGGCCGACAAGTTCCTGGTGTGTGCCTCTCTGTTGGTGCTGGTGCATCTGCAGCGCGCCGATGTCTTTGTCGCCCTCATCATCATCGGGCGGGAGATTGCGATTTCGGCGCTGCGCGAATGGATGGCGCAGATTGGCGCCGCCAAGAGCGTTGCCGTGCACATGCTTGGCAAGGTCAAGACGGTTGTGCAGATGATCGCGATTCCCTTTTTGCTGTATGACGGGCGTTTGTTCGGCGTCATCAGCACGCCGGTATGGGGCACCTGGCTGATCTGGCTTTCCGCCATCCTGACCATCTGGTCCATGGCCTACTACCTGCAAAAAGCCATTCCGGAAATCCGCGCGCGGGCCAAATGAGCGTTTCGTGAGCGCCACGCCGCACTCCAGCGCCCTGATGCGGTCCATGCCCGCCGTTTTTGTGCTGATCTGGAGCACCGGCTTCATCGTTGCCAAGTTTGGCCTGCCTTTTGCGCCGCCGCTGACCTTTCTGGCCATTCGCTACGCTTTGTCCATCGTCTGCTTCCTGATCTGGATCAGGCTCAGCCGCGTGCGCTGGCCAGCCGGACGCCAGCAGTGGCTGCATCTGGCGGCAACCGGCGTGCTGATGCATGGCGGCTACCTGGGCGGCGTGTGGGTGGCCGTCAAGGGCGGCATGGGTTCGGGCCTGGTCGCGCTGATCGTGGGGCTGCAGCCGGTGTTGACAGCCTTGTGGATTTCATGGGCCGGGTCGTCCGCAGCTGCGGGCGCGACGCAGGCGAAGGTCACGCCGCGCCAGTGGGCCGGGCTTGCGCTGGGTCTGGGGGGGCTGCTGCTGGTAGTGGCCCGAAAGTTTGGCAGCGGCAGTGAGGTCACCTCGCTGACGCTGGGCTGCGCGCTGTTTGCCTTGTGCAGCATCACGGTGGGAACGCTGTACCAGAAACACTTTGTGCAGCCGACAGATGTGCGCAGCGCCAACGCCATCCAGTTGGCGGCGGCCTTGCTGGTGACCCTGCCCTTGACCCTGCTGGAAACGGAGGTGATTGTCTGGAACCCCGAATTCATCGGGGCCATGGCCTGGTCGGTGCTGGTCATGACGCTGGGTGGCAGCTCGCTGCTATACCTGTTGATCCAGCGCGGCGCGGCTACGTCGGTGACTAGCCTGCTCTACCTCGTTCCGCCCACGACGGCGTTGATGGCCTGGCTGCTGTTTGGCGAGTCCATCACGCTGGCGACGGTCGTCGGCACGGCAATTACTGCGGTGGGCGTGAGCCTGGTGGTGCGTCCCCAGAAGCCGCCGCCTTCGTAATTTTCCAGGGCGCGTCCTTGAACTGCACGACCAGAAAATCGATCAGCAGGCGGATGCGCCGTGGCGAGTCGGTGCGCAAGGGTGCCAGCCAGTGGATATCCGCGTCAGGCATGGCGTAGGCAGGCAGCACGCGCGCGAGCCTGCCTGCATCAAGTTCCGGCGCGATATCCCAGAGGCTGCGCAGCATGATGCCGTGGCCTTCCAGGCACCAGTCACGTACCAGTTCGCCCGAATTGCTCGAAAGCGGGCCGTGGACCCTGACGCGTTCGGGTGTCTTGCTGCCGCCATTGTGGAGCGCCCAGGTATCGAAGCGCTGGCCCTGCGCGTTGCCGTTCTCGCGCACCACAAGACAAGCGTGATCCTGAAGGTCCTGCAGTGCCGCCGGTGTACCGCGCTGCGCCAGGTAGCGCGGTGAAGCCACCAGAACGCGCTGATTGGGCGCCAGCCGCCGCGATACCCACTGTGCCGCCTGGCGTCCCTGAACCGACCATAGCCAGATGGCGCCGTCAAACCCCTCCAGGGCGAGATCCGGCAATTGCTCGGTGAGCTGCAACTGGATTTCGATGCGCGGATAGCGCCGCTGGAATGTCGCCAGTGCGGGCCCCAGCCACAAGCGGCCAAAGCCAAAGGTCGCTGCCAGCCGTATCAGCCCGGTGGGTTCTTTCTTTCGCTCCTGCATCTCGGCGTCAAGGGCTGCAAAGCCCTGCAGCAGAAGCTGGGCGCGTTCGCACAGGGTTTCACCTTCAGCAGTCGGGCTGACGCGGCGGGTTGTGCGCTGGAACAGGCGTTGACCCAACCGTGCTTCCAGCGCGGCAAGTCGCTTGGTGACAACCGGTGGCGCGACATCAAGGCGGGCGGCGGCTGCGGCCAGGCTGCCGCAGTCGCGTATCGCCACCGCAAGTTCCAGATCGCTGCGCTCCATTCATGCCCTCAGAGAAATAATCAATTGCCTGATTATTGCTTGAATTATTCCCGTACTTGCGACAGAATTTCCGCTTATCCAGATTAGAAACCAAACTTGGAAACACGCCTACATGTTTGAAGGATTCACGTCCTGTCCGGTCACTGGACCTGCCGGTACGCTGCACACCTTGATCGGCGGGCGCGGCGCGCCGCTCCTGCTGCTGCACGGACACCCGCAATCCCATGTGATGTGGCATGCGGTTGCCGAAGAGCTGGCCAGGACTTTCACCGTGGTGGTGATGGATTTGCGCGGTTATGGTGATTCGGTCCGCCTTCCCGCAGATGCTGAGCACCGGGCGTATTCGAAACGCGCCATGGCGCTTGATGCGGTGGCGGTGATGCGGCACCATGGCTTCGCGCGATTTCAGGTGCTGGCCCATGACCGTGGCGCGCGGGTCGCGCACCGCCTGGCAGCGGACCATCCCGCCATGGTGCAAAGGCTGATGCTGCTGGACATAGCGCCGACCCTGGCCATGTACGAGAACACCTCGGATGCCTTTGCGCGCGCGTATTGGCACTGGTTCTTTCTGATTCAGCCGCCGCCACTGCCCGAAGAGTTGATTGATGCTGACCCGGTGCGTTACATCCACAGCGTGATGGGTAAACGCCATGCAGGCCTGGCGGCGTTTGCGCCGGCCGCGCTGGCGGAGTATGAGCGCTGCGCGCGGATTCCGGGCACTGCAACGGGCATTTGCGAAGACTACCGCGCCTCTGCCACGATTGATCTCCTGCATGACCGCGCCGATGTGGCAGCGGGCCGCCGCCTGGCGCAGCCGCTGCATGTCCTGTGGGCCGAGCATGGCGCGGTGGGTCAGTGTTTCGATGTGCTGCGTCTGTGGCGCGAGCGCGCCACAGATGTGTCAGGAGGCAGTCTGCCTTGCGGCCACTATATTGCGGAAGAGGCGCCATCGCTGCTGCTGGCGCAGGCACACCATTTTTTCAAAACCTGAGTCACCAAGGAATCGACGATGAAAAAGAGCGCGGGCAAAAAGAGAATCGCCGTGATTGCGGGCGACGGCATCGGCAAGGAAGTCATGCCCGAGGGTATCCGGGTGCTTGAGGCGGCGGCTGTCAAATTCGGCATCGACTTGCAGGTTGACCACTTTGATTTCTCCAGCTGGGACTATTTCGAGAAACACGGCAAGATGCTGCCCGACGACTGGAAAGATCAGATCGGCGAGCACGACGCCATCTATTTTGGCGCCGTGGGCTGGCCCGAAAAGATTGCCGATCATGTGTCCTTGTGGGGCTCACTGCTGCTGTTCCGGCGCGAGTTTGACCAGTACATCAACCTGCGCCCTGCAAGGTTGATGCCCGGCATCATTGCCCCGGTGGTCAGGCGCGACGGCAGTCCGCGCCAACCCGGCGAAATCGACTTTTACATCGTCCGCGAAAACACCGAAGGGGAATATTCAAGCATTGGCGGCAAGGCCTTTCCGGGGACCGAGCGCGAGTTTGTCCTCCAGGAGTCCGTGTTCACACGCATCGGTGTTGACCGGGTGCTGAAGTTCGCCTTCGAGCTGGCCCAGTCCAGACCCAAAAAACACCTGACCAGCGCGACCAAGTCCAATGGCATTTCCATATCGATGCCCTATTGGGATGAGCGTGTGGCGGAGATGGCAAAAGGCTATCCCGGCATCCTGCTGGACAAATTTCACATTGACATCCTGACCGCACATTTCGTGCAGCGGCCGGACTTTTTTGACGTGGTGGTGGCCAGCAACCTGTTTGGCGACATCCTGAGCGACCTGGGCCCGGCATGCACCGGAACCATAGGCATTGCCCCCAGCGCCAATCTCAATCCGGAGCGCAAGTTTCCTTCGCTGTTCGAGCCGGTTCACGGCTCCGCACCGGACATCGCCGGGCGAAATATTGCCAATCCCATCGGCCAGATATGGTGCGGGGCGATGATGCTGGAATTTTTGGGATACAAGGAAGCGCACGACGGCATTCTTGCCGCGATCGAGAAAGTGCTGAGCCCCGAAAGCGGCGCTCCGCGAACGCCAGACCTGGGTGGCCAGGCAGGAACGGCGGATGTCGGAAGAGCCATTGCCGCCACCCTGGCTCAAGCCTGAGCTTTGCTCCAGTTCCGTCGCTACATTGCCTCGGCGCCATCGCACGAGGCCCTGAATCCGTGAAAAAACAGACTAGAATCCGCCACCGCATGACTTAAAAACTTGCGTTGTATTGACAGGCTGGAAGTCCATGGCTCTAATTGGATCCAGCAGATCGTCTGCACACGCCGCTCCCGCTGACACCCTGACATCCATAAGGCCGTGTTCCGGGAATAATTTTTAGAGACAAACGACTAACTAATCAATTAACGAGGGGTTCCTTGTGAACAAGACTGAACTGATCGAGCACATTGCAAAAAATGCTGATATTTCCAAAGCGGCCGCGACGCGCGCGCTGGAGTCCACCATTGGCGCAGTGAAAGCCACCCTGAAAAAAGGAGACACTGTGTCTCTGGTAGGCTTTGGCACTTTTGCCGTCGGTAAAAGGGCTGCCCGCACTGGCCGTAATCCGCGTACCGGCGATGCGATTAAAATCAAGGCGGCCAAGGTTCCAAAATTCCGTCCAGGCAAAGCCCTGAAGGATGCATTGAACTGATGTAGAGATTTTTAGTGGGGTGCTTAGCTCAGTTGGTAGAGCAGCGCCCTTACACGGCGTAGGTCGGCGGTTCGAGCCCGTCAGCACCCACCACCCACTGAAAAAAAGGCGAACAAGGGTTCGCCTTTTTTATTGTTGTGCCGAAATGGCAGTCGTACAGGAAATTCGAGATGTTTGATTTCATTCGCAAGCACACCAAGTGGACCATGGCGCTGCTGTTTCTGCTGATTGTCCCGTCTTTCGTACTGGTGGGCATGAACAGTTCCAAACAATCGGGCTCGGATGGCGGCGTGGTCGCCAAGGTGGATGGGAAAGAAATCACGCAACCCGAATGGGACAGGGCCCACTTGAAGGAAGTTGACAGGGTAAGGGTCAGCATGCCGACACTGGACCCCAAACTACTCGATTCGCCGCAGGCGCGCTATGCCACGCTGGAGCGCATGGTTCAGGAGCGGGTCATTGCCGCGGCAGCAGACAAGTTCAAGCTCACCACGAGCGACCAGCGCCTGGCCCGCGAGTTGCATCAAAGCCCCGAGATCGCCTCCCTGCGTCGCCCGGACGGCGCGCTTGACATGGAGCGCTATCGTCAATTGTTGGCAAACCAGGGCATGAGTCCCGAGATGTTCGAAGCCACTGTGCGGGCTGACTTGTCAAACCGACAGGTTCTGGGCGCTATTGCTTCCAGCGGCTTTGCTGCCAATTCCGCGGCTGACTTGGCGCTCAACGCTTATTTTGAGAAGCGGGAGATTCAGGTTGCCCGTTTCAACACGGCGGATTACGCATCCAAATTGACGCCAACGGACGCAGATCTCGATCAGTTCTACAAGGCCAATGAAAAGCTTTTCCAGGCCCCTGAGCAGGCAAGCATCGAATATGTCTTGCTGGACCTGGACAGCGTGAAGAAAAGCATCACCGTGAACGAGTCCGACCTGAAGACTTATTACGACCAGAATGCACAGCGATTGAGCGGCGCGGAAGAGCGCCGCGCCAGCCACATCCTGATTGCATCGCCCAAGACAGCGCCGGCAGCTGACCGCGAAAAAGCCAAGGCGAAGGCGCAGGAGTTGCTCGCGCTTGTGACCAAGTCTCCCGATACTTTTGCCGACGTGGCGCGCAAGAACTCGCAGGACCCCGGCTCGGCCCCCAATGGCGGCGACCTTGATTTTTTTGCCCGTGGTGCCATGGTCAAGCCGTTTGAGGATGCCGCCTTCTCGATGAAAAAAGGCGATATCAGCGCTGTGGTGGAGTCCGACTTTGGCTACCACATCATCAAGCTGACTGACATACGCGCGCCCAAGCAACGGAGTTTCGAGGAGATGAAACCCGAACTCGAGGCTGATCTGAAAAAGCAGCAAGCGCAGAAGAAGTTCTCGGAAACTGCTGAAGCATTTACCAATGGCGTATACGAGCAGTCCGACAGCCTCAAACCGGTGGCCGAGCGGCTCAAGCTTGAAGTCAAAACCGCCAGCAATGTGACCCGTCAGCCGATTGCCGGGACCACGGGTGTCCTGGCCAATCCAAAATTTCTCAATGCCTTGTTTTCACCCGACGCGATCGAGAAAAAACGCAATACCGAAGCCATCGAGGTCGGCTCCAGCCAGCTGGCGTCGGGGCGCATCGTGCAATACACACCAGCGCGAACCCTTCCGCTCGCTGAGGTAAAAGACGCGGTGCGAGTGCGCTGGCTGGCCCAGCGTGGCGCGGAAGAAGCCCGCAAGGATGGCGAGGCAAAACTTGCTGCCTGGAAGCTTGCGCCCGCCACGGCCAGCTTGCCTGCTGCCCTGCTTGTTTCCCGAAACGAGACCCAGAAACTGCCGATGCCGGTGGTGGATGCGGCAATGCGGGCCGATACGAGTGCGCTACCCGCATTTGCCGGTGTCGATCTGGGTGCTCAGGGCTATGCCATTGTGAAAGTCGCCAAGGTTGTCCCTCGCGACGCGCCGCTTGAAGCCGCCGCCAAACAGGAACGCAGCCAGTACGGACAGTGGTGGACTTCGGCCGAGAGCCTGGCCTATTACAACGGACTGAAGGAGCGCTTCAAGGCGGAAATTCTCGTACCCAGGCCTGGGGTCGCAAAAACCGCTGCCCAGGAGCACCTCACGCAATAAAACAACGAGCTTTCCCGCTATAATGGAAAGCTACGGTGGCTGTAGCTCAGTTGGTAGAGTCCAGGATTGTGATTCCTGTTGTCGTGGGTTCGAGCCCCATCAGCCACCCCAGTTTCATGCTTTTACGCGCGCAGTCTGCGTGGCAAATCTGCTCCAAAAAAGCCCCTCGCGCGGGGGCTTTTTCATTGGTGTCTAGGGTTTGGCGGGACAAGCGGCCACAACCGCCCTGTATGTTTCCCCCAGGAAACTCTTAGAAGGTCAAGGGGGCAAAATTTGAGGTTCGCCAGTATTCCCTGACCTCTTGAAGCTTGCGATCGAATTCACGGCTGTCAAGGGGCTTGCTCGCGTAGCTGTTAAGGCCGCCCTTGAAGGCAAGGACCGCTTGGGATTGCTCGCTCGCCGACGTGAGCATGACGACCGGCACGAAGAAGGTGCGAGGGTCATTTCGCATGTGTTGCATGACTTGAAGCCCGTTCATGTCAGGCATGCCTAGGTCCAGCAACACCAGTTCGGGTTGTTCGTCGGTACACCGGCCCGAATAAACCCCTTCGCCGAACAGATAATCCAGCGCCTCACGTCCGTTCGTGGCAAGCACGATGGTATGGGACGAGTCGCTGTCTTCCAGGGCGCTCAGGGTCAATTCGAGGTGGTCGGGATTGTCTTCCACCAGCAGCATGGTCGGCTTGGTCATAGGAGTCCTCCCTCTCGTTTATCAGGCATTAGCTGGGTTGTATTGAAGGTGGTGCCAGCACGCGTGACAGGGATGGGTTATTCCTGTCACGCGCGCCCTGTGCCCGGCTTGGCTTGGCCGGATCAATATGCAGGGTAATGATGACAGAAGAAAGCGTCGAAACTGTGAAAAACACTATTTCATCAAATTAAATAAATGTTTTTACCAGTTATGTGGGAAATTGTTAATTCACCATAACCAGTTTGCCCTTGACGCCCCGCGAACTTATGCGCGCGTACGCGGCTTTGAGTTCGGCCATGGGCATGGTCTGGTCAATGACGGGTTTGATCTTGCCCTCGGCGTACCAGCCCGCCAGCTCGGCCAGCGCCGCGGCGCTGGCTTTGGGTTCCTGTTTGGCAAAGCCACCCCAAAACACGCCGACGATGGAGGCGCCCTTGAGAAGGGTCAGGTTCAGTGGCAATGACGGGATGGTGCCGGAGGCAAAACCAACCACCAGGTAGCGCCCGCGCCAGGCGATGGAGCGAAAAGCCGGTTCTGCCAGGTCGCCGCCCACCGGGTCGTAGATGACGTCGGGGCCTTTGCCATGGGTCAGCGACTTCAGGGCATCACGCAGGTTTTCGCTGCTGTAGTTGATGGTGGCATCGGCACCAATGGACTTGCAGAGCGCACATTTTTCGTCCGTCGAGGCTGCGGCGATCACCCGGGCACCCATGGCCTTGGCGATCTGGATGGCGGAGGTGCCAACGCCGCCCGCAGCGCCCAGGACCAGCACCGTTTCTCCTGTCCTGAGCTGTGCGCGGTCCACCAGCGCATGATGCGATGTGGCATAAATCATGATGAAGGCCGCCGCGTCCACATGCGAAAACCCCGAGGGCAGCGGCATGCACAGCGCTGCCGGCGCGATGGCGTGGCTTGCAAAGCCGCCCGTGCCCGACAGGCAGGCGACATTCTGCCCGGCCTTCAGGTGCTGGACGCCGTCGCCGACAGCCTGCACCACGCCCGCGTATTCAGAGCCCGGGACGAAAGGCAGTGGCGGCTTGATCTGGTATTTGTTCTGCACGATCAGCAGATCGGGGAAGTTCAGGCTGGCGGCCTTGATTTCTATCAGCACCTCCCCCGCACCGGGTTTCGGCGTGGGCAATTCTTTCCAGGTCAGCGCGTCAACGCCTGTCGGGTTTTTACATAGCCAGGCATGCATAAGAGGCTCCGAAAAAAATGAAAAGGGAGGGCGGGGCTTGCACACGAATGTGTAAGCGCAGGATATATCACGTCACTTCTTCATCATAGGCACGATACCGGCTGGACGCGGATGAAACCCCTTTTCTCCTGTCACAGCCGTGACCGTAGAATCGAGCCATGAAAATTCTGATTTGTAACGATGACGGCTATCAGGCCAGCGGCATCGTTGCTCTGTATGAGGCGCTTAAAACCATTGCAGACGTTGAGGTCGTCGCACCCGAGCAAAACAACAGTGCCAAGTCGAACGCGCTGACCCTGCACTCGCCGATGTACGTGCAGACAGCGGCCAACGGCTTTCGTTATATCGACGGCACACCGGCAGATTGCGTGCATATCGCCCTGACCGGTTTGCTGGGCTATCGTCCAGACCTGGTGGTCTCGGGCATCAACAATGGTGCCAACATGGGCGACGACACGATTTACTCCGGCACTGTCGGGGCGGCCATGGAGGGCTATCTTTTCGGCATCCCCTCTATTGCCTTTTCGCAAACCGAAAAGGGCTGGGCCCATATCGATGTGGCGGCCCGGCGCGCCTGCGAGTTGGTGAAGCAGCTCATTCCTTCGCTGGAGGCTGTGGCGCATGGCGCGCAGCCCACGCTTGCGCCCTGGCTGCTCAATGTGAATATCCCCAATCTGCCGGACGACCAGATCCAGGGCATGAAAGTCGCGCGCCTGGGACGTCGCCATGCCGCTGAACGCGTCATCACCCAGACCAGCCCGCGCGGCGAGCTCATGTACTGGATTGGTGGCGCGGGGCCTGCCAAGGAAGCGGGGGAAGGCACTGATTTCTTCGCCACGAGCCACGGCTATGTGTCCATCACACCCCTGCAGGTGGATTTGACCGATCACGAACGTTTGTCTTATTGGGCGCAGACTGCCGCAAAGCTGGCGCAGGCGCACTGAACGAAACCGCCCGATGAAGCCCGCTTCAAAGACCCCGTTCAAATCGGCCGCCGGCGAAGTGCCGCCGGTACGCCCTGCGTTTCCGGCTCGCTTGAGTTCAGGTGCGGGCAGGCCTTCCCCCGTCAAGGCGGTGGCTGCGGGCCCGGTGGCCGCCCACGCACGAGGCCAGGGCGGCAACAGTCCTGCTGGCGTCGCAAAGACCGCAGGCCTGGGGATGGATTCGCAGGCTGTGCGTGCGCGCATGGTGCACAGACTGGCGGCCCAGGGCGTTTCAGACGCGCAGGTGCTGGCAGCCATGGGGGCGGTGGAGCGCCACCGCTTTGTCGACACCGCCCTGGCCAATCAGGCCTATGAAGACACCAGCCTGCCAATCGGGCTGGGCCAGACCATCTCCAAGCCGAGCGTGGTCGCACGCATGCTTGAGCTGGTGCAGCAAGGCGCCCGCGGTGCCAACGGAAAGCTTGGCCGCGTGCTTGAGATCGGCACCGGCTGCGGTTATCAGGCCGCAGTGGCCAGCCATCTTGCGACCGAGGTCTACAGCATCGAGCGCCTGCGTGGCCTTCATGACAAGGCCCGGGAAAACCTGCGCAACCTGCGCCTGCCCAATGTGCACCTGCTTTTTGGCGACGGCATGCTCGGTTTTCCCAAGGGCGCGCCCTACGCAGCCATCATTGCCGCCGCCGGTGGCGAAGCCATTCCCTCCGCGTGGGTCGAGCAGCTTGCCATGGGCGGGCGGCTTGTCGCGCCGCTTCAGGCGGCCAATGGCACGCAGGCACTGGTCGTGGTCGACAAAACCCCGCAGGGCATCCGGCAGACTTTACTGGAGGCAGTGCACTTTGTCCCTTTAAAATCAGGTACAAGCTGATTCCCGCCAGCTCGACAGACAGGCCGGGACCCGCTCAAGATTGAAGATGAAAGAAGCAATGAACAAAAACACAGCGCCCATCAACATGGCGCTTCCCCTTGCCTGTGGCTCGGCGCCACAGGTTCACGGCAACCGCGTGCGCGTGCTGGCTTGTACGCTGGCCGCTGGGCTGGTGATTCTGGCCGGCTGCAGTTCGCGCTCACTGACCCCCGCACCGGTTGAAGACCGGGGCACGGGCCTGTCGCGCCCGGCGTCGACCGCCGTGGTCGACCCCGCCACGGTCAAGCTGCTGCCGGGTGCCGAGAACGCCGGAAAGCCGGGTTACTACACCGTCAAGCCCGGCGACACGATCATCCGCATCGGTCTGGAGAATGGCCAGAACTGGCGCGACGTCGTGCGCTGGAACACCCTTGAGAACCCCAACCTGATCGAAGTCGGACAGGTGCTGCGTGTCGTGCCCCCGGTCAGCGAAACCCAGGTCGTGACGCGGCCCGTGACGCCGGGTACGGTGGCTACGGCTCCCGTTCCGCCCGCCAGCGCGCCACGGCCGACTGCATCTGCGCCGGCCGCTGCCGCGTCGGCGCCGGTTGCTGCTGCGCCGGCGCCCGCACCCGCGCCTACACCAGCGCCAGCGCCAGCGCCGTCGGCCAATGGCGATGAAGACGTTGGCTGGATCTGGCCTGCCCAAGGCACGTTGGTGGCGGGCTTTGACGAGGCCAAAAACAAGGGGCTTGATATCTCGGGCAAGGCCGGCGATGCGGTGCTTGCGTCGGCCGATGGCCGGGTGGTGTATGCCGGTGCCGGTCTGCGTGGTTATGGCAACCTGATCATCCTCAAGCACAACAATACCTTCCTGACTGCCTATGCGCACAACCAGACTCTGCTCGTCAAGGAAGATCAGTCCGTCAAAAGAGGTCAGAAGATTGCCGAAATGGGCAACAGTGACGCTGACCGCGTGAAACTGCATTTCGAAATTCGCCGCCAGGGCAAACCGGTTGATCCGGCCAAATACCTGCCCGCCAAATAAGCCAGCCGAGGCGTACGCCAAAAGGAGTCCTGCCATCGGGCGGGCTCCTTTTTTTTCGCAGGGTGGGCGTATTTCTGCAGTTTCACCGCTGTTTTTCGATGAAATAGGTTGTTTGTCCTCTACCTATCGTCATAGTTTGCTATGTATTTGATAGCGTAGCTGGCCGTTTTACCAGGCAGTGCCTTGAACGCCTTCACACGGCGGTGTGAAATCCATCGCTTCGGGGTTGGCAAAACCGGCCCTGCTGTCCTCCAGGCGCGCCTGGGCCTGAGACAATCGGGAATGACCGAAGAAACCCAGAAGCCGCCGGCCGCCGTGCCTGCCGAGTACCCCATAGATTTGCTCACCGTCGAGTCGCTCGACATCGAGGCGCAGGGCATTGCCCACCGTGCCGATGGCAAGGTCGTTTTCATTGAGGGTGCCCTGCCTTTTGAGCAGGTGACGGCCAATGTCTACCGCAAGAAAAGCAGCTTTGAAAAAGCCACCCTGCTGACGATTCACCACGAGTCCTCGCAGCGCGTGCGTCCGGCCTGTCCGCACTTCGGCATGCACACCGGCGCTTGTGGCGGCTGCAAGATGCAGCACCTGCATGTCAGCGCGCAGGTGGCTGTCAAGCAGCGCGTGCTGGAAGACAACCTGCAGCATATCGGCAAGGTCAGGGCCGACAACCTGCTTAGGCCGATTGAGGGGCCGGCCTGGGGCTACCGCTACCGGGCGCGCCTGTCGGTGCGCTATGTGCGCAAGAAGGGCGCGGTGCTGGTGGGCTTTCATGAGCGCAAGAGCGGCTACGTCGCCGACATGAGCGTATGCCCCGTGCTGCCCCTGCATGTGAGCGATCTGCTGCTGCCGCTGCGCGGGCTGATCGGCGGCATGGACGCGAAGGAAACCATTCCGCAGATCGAGCTGGCCTGCGGCGACGATGTGACGGCCATGGTGCTGCGCCACATGGAGCCGCTCAGCCAGGGCGATCTGGCGCGGCTTCGGGCCTTTGCAGCAGCCCATCCGGGCCTGCAGTGGTGGCTGCAGCCGGGCGGGCTCGATACCGTCAAGCTCCTCGATGACCAGGTCGCCGAGCTGAACTACGGCCTGCCGGAGTTCGGCGTCGTCATGCCCTTCAGGCCGACCGACTTCACGCAGGTTAACCCGCACATCAACCAGGTGCTGGTGTCGCGCGCGCTGCGCCTGCTCGACGTGCGGCCGGACGAGCGCGTGATTGACTGGTTTTGCGGCCTGGGCAATTTCACGCTGCCGCTGGCCACCAAAGCGCGTGAGGTGCTTGGCATTGAGGGCAGCGAGGTGCTGGTTGCCCGTTCGCGCGAAAATTATGAGTCAAACAAGGCCTCAGCCCAGAAGGGGCGGGCGCTGGCAGCTACCAAATTTGTAGCGCGTAACCTGTTCGAG
>JBKJKI010000272.1:0-21962 GCA_046597475.1 Polaromonas sp.
GCGGCTCCGCGGCTGGGGTTGCGAGAGTCATCGGAAAAGCGCTGCCAGGGATGCCGCACGAGCTTACTGCACCGTCCGCCCGGGCCTGGGCGCGATCACCATGACACCGGGCCGGCGCCACCTAAAATTGCCGATTCCCCTGGACTCGTGCCCGACCGGGCCCGCGCCGACCCACACCACACACGCGACGATGGCCACGATCCTGCAGAACCTCCCCGCCGGCCAGAAGGTCGGCATCGCCTTTTCGGGCGGACTGGACACCAGCGCGGCGCTCCACTGGATGCGAAACAAGGGCGCGATCCCCTACGCCTACACCGCCAATCTCGGCCAGCCCGACGAGCCCGACTACGACGACATCCCGCGCCGAGCGCTGCAGTACGGCGCCGAGCAGGCCCGCCTGATCGATTGCCGGGCGCAGTTGGCGGCCGAAGGCCTGGCGGCGCTGCGCTGCGCGGCCTTCCACATCTCGACCGCCGGCGTGACCTACTTCAACACCACGCCGCTCGGCCGGGCCGTGACCGGCACCATGCTGGTGGCGGCCATGCGCGACGACGGCGTCTCGATCTGGGGTGACGGCAGCACCTACAAGGGCAACGACATCGAGCGCTTCTACCGCTACGGCCTGCTCGTCAACCCGTCCCTGAAGATCTACAAGCCCTGGCTCGACCAGGCGTTCATCGACGAGCTCGGCGGCCGTGCCGAGATGTCGGAGTTCATGCGCCAGGCCGGATTCGCCTACAAGATGTCGGCCGAAAAGGCCTACTCCACCGATTCGAACCTGCTCGGCGCCACCCACGAGGCCAAGGACCTCGAGCAGCTGTCCAGCGGCATCGCCATCGTCCAGCCGATCATGGGCGCCGCGCACTGGCACGATGACGTGGCGGTCAAGCGCGAGACGGTGTCGGTGCGCTTCGAGGAGGGTCGACCGGTGGCCCTGAACGGCGTCGAGCAATCCGACCTCGTCGAGCTCCTGCTAGAGGCCAACCGCATCGGCGGCCGCCACGGCTTGGGCATGAGCGACCAGATCGAGAACCGCATCATCGAGGCCAAGAGCCGCGGCATCTACGAAGCGCCGGGCATGGCCCTGCTCTTCATCGCCTACGAGCGCCTCATCACCGGCATCCACAACGAAGACACGATCGAGCTCTACCGCGACAACGGCCGAAAGCTCGGCCGCCTGCTCTACCAGGGCCGCTGGTTCGACTCGCAAGCCATCATGCTGCGCGAAACCGCCCAGCGCTGGGTCGCCAGCGCCATCACCGGCGAGGTGACGGTCGAGCTGCGCCGCGGCAACGACTACTCCATCCTGAACACCGAATCAGCCAACCTGACCTACCACCCCGAGCGCCTGAGCATGGAAAAAGTCGAAGGCGCGTTCACCCCGCTGGACCGCATCGGCCAGCTGACGATGCGCAACCTGGATATCGTCGACACCCGCGCCAAGCTGGGCATTTATGCCAAGACCGGCGTGCTGTCGCTGGGGACGGGTGGGGATTTGCTGAAGTTGCCGGGAAACAAGGATAAATGATTGTTTAGGCCTGTAGCCCTTTTAAAACGGGCATAGTTCGCTACTAAATTTATAGTTAACCTTCATACAACAAAGCCTCCCCATGTTCTTTGGGGAGACTTGGCTTTCAGATCATCCCAGATGCTGCGGGTGTTTCTCGGGTGTTTTATTGAGCTGGAAGAATGTCTTGATGCTTGAAGAATCCTTGCCCGACAAAGACTTGACTCCATTTTTGACAGCCATCTCATGGCGCAGCTGCCGTTTTATATCGCAGGTTTGCTGTCTACATTACTTTAGGCCTCATTGAAAGCCCCCATGTACTTCGCCGAGAGTTGGCTTGCCGGTGGCACAGCCTTAAATATAGTTTCACTTGCGCTAGGTATTGCTGGGGTTCTCTCGTCTATTTACTTCTATATTCGCAGCAAGCGAGAAAAGCGACCTGTCTTTCACACTAAGAAATTCCAGCTGGTAAAAGACAAAGTAAGCGACGTCCAGGGGTTAGCAATCATGTTCGAAGGACAGCAAGTTAAAACCCTGTCCATAACAAAGCTTGCATTCTGGAATGCCGGTGCGAGGACTATAGATAGAGCTGATATTGTCGAATCCGATCCACTCAGGGTTGACGGAACCGAAGGGGGAAAATTCTCGGCATCAAGGTTTCGTTTACCCGTCGAAGCGCTTCTAATCTGCAAGCTCAACTAATCTCAAACTCGGTACGAATTTCGTTTGATTTTCTTGATCGCAATGACGGAGGCATAATTGAAATTTACCATGCGGAACCATTGAAAATAGAAGTATCGGAGATTATTCGGGGCTGCGAATCCATCAGCGCTGCCGATCCAACAGTCGTTTGGGAACAACGTGCAAATAGAATTCTCGGCCGGTTACCTGACCCAGACAGTGTTCGATACTTCGGTTTTCTTCTTCTATTGATCTACACCCCAATATTCCTTGTGGTGCTCATCCCACTCTTTGCGAGTCTTGCCTACTGCAAATTCTTTCGAAAGATCCCAGGTGAATACTCTTTTGAATCACCTGGACAGTAAGCGCGTTAATTCATAGCGGGCTTAATTGATATTGAGTGGTTTCGGGAGCAATCCAGATGAAAAAACCTGACGCATTCGAGCAAGAAATTCTGGCCGCCTACGAAAAGGGCGAGCTCAAGTCCACATCGCCTTCCAGGGAGAAGTTGGCCAAATTCAAGGCTGCCGCAAGTGCTACTTTCCTGAAAGAAAAGCGGGTCAACATCCGAATTCAACGCCAGACCTAATGCACATTCAGGCTCGGGCGCTTGAGGAAGGAATGCCTTACCAGACCCTGATCGCCAGTGTGCTGCACAAATATGTGTCCGGGCGTTTTGTGGAACCCTCGTCCAGCCTGAAGTCGCGTTCAAGCGGGGCGAAGGAAAAACGCCGTACATCTTGACGGGCTTCAGCCGTCAAAACCGGTTTTACGCGCTGAATTGGCATTTAGCCCGCATTCAATGGTCGTATGTTGCTATTAAATATATAGCTATTCTGTACCCGAACCTCAAACCACCACCGGCTTTAGCCAACAGTCTCGCCCTTAGTCGGCGCGACCCGTTCGCCTGATCGGGCAGCATCATGCAGGTATATACTTTGGTATATCACTCTTGACCTGGAGTCAGCCATGAGCCAAACCGCCAAACTATTCACCAATGGCCGCAGCCAGGCGGTTCGCTTGCCTGCGGCTTATCGCTTCGACACCACAGAGGTATTCATTCGGCAAGATGCGGAAACCGGCGATGTCATCCTGTCGCGCAAGCCGGCAAGCTGGGATGGTTTCTTCGCCGCGCTGAAAGATGTCGACGTGCCAGCCGATTTTTTGAGCGCATCAGAGCGTCAGCAGGGAACGCAGAACCGCGACCCTTTTGAGGCCCTGGATTGATGCGCTACATGCTCGACACCAACATGGTGAGTCACCTCATCAAGGCGCATCCCGCCGTGGTGCGTCGGGTCACTGCCACGCCGATGGCCGCCTTGTGCATCTCAGCCATCACCGAGGGCGAGTTGCTGTTCGGTCTGGCGAAGCGGCCTGCTGCAAAACAGCTCCATCTGGCGGTGCGGGAGTTCTTGAAGCGAGTTGACGTATTGCCTTGGGACACTGCCGTTGCGGAACACTACGGGACTGTGCGGGCAGGCATGGAGAGCCAGGGCAAACTGCTGGGTCCGCTGGACATGCTGATTGGCGCGCACGCCTTGAGCCTGGGTGCGGTGCTGGTGAGCAATGACCAGGCATTTCAGCGGGTAGGCGGCTTGCAGATTGAAGACTGGACTGAAGGCTGAAAAGTTGACTATGTCCGCGTTAACTGTTGAAAGCCCGCGCGCACCAGGGAAACCTGACCTGGTGATTTCAGGGCGAAGCGAACAACTTCAACAGCGGACGAAAAAGTTGCCTGTTTTGGCTTCTTTTCCAATGAATACGGCTATAGCTTGCTATTTAATTCATAGTCCGATTGGCTTCTCGCAGGCCTGCTGGCCGGGGGGTAGCCCGGCGGCTACTCACTTTCTTTGCTTCGCCAAAGAAAGTAAGCAAAGAAAGGCGACCCCTGGTGTCTGCGTCCCCTTCGCTGCGCTGCGGGGCAGCCTGCGGTGCGCGCTTCAGGCGGGGTCCGCGCAAACTCGCCTTCGGCTCAGACAGCGCGCGGCCCTGATCCGCCTGAAGCTGTGCTCCTCGGCGCAGACACAAGGGGTGGGAGCGGACAGCCAGACAGCCGAACAGCCACATACCGAACTCACTGGTTTGGCTTGGGTTTTTGTCTCTGGTCTCCGATCCCGATAGTCCCGTTCTGGCCGGGCCTGTGATGTGCCCCAAAAGCGGGATCAGGGCCGCACACTGTTTGAGCGCAACGAAGTGAAGCGAGTTTGGGCGGACCCCCGCTTTTTGGGCACATCACAGGTTGCCCGCAGCGCAGCGCAGGGACCCGGACTGCGGGTCGCCTTTTCTTTGGTGACTTTCTTTTGGCGAAGCAAAAGTAAAGTTACTCGCCGCCGGGCGACTCCCGGCCAGCAGGCCTGCGAGAAGCCAACAACACTACGAATTCAATAGCAAACTATGACTACAGTAAAAGGACAAGAGCCCGTTTCCAGCTTCTATCTGCGTTAAGTGTTGAAAGCCCACGCACGCCAGCGAAACTTGAGATTTCCGAGCGAAGCGAACAACTTCAACAGTTAACGAAGACATAGCCGAAAAGTTTGCTCGCTCATTCAAGTAGATGGCTACTTCAGCTTGCGCCCGAAACTCAAACCACCACCGGCTCAGGCTCCAGCCGCAAACCAAAGCGTTCATAGACGCTGGTCTGGATTGCCTTGGCAAGTGTCATCACTTCGCCGCCGGTCACCGGATTGGCGGTGCCGCCCCGGTTCACGAGCACCAGCGCCTGCTTGTCGTAGACACCGGCATTGCCTATGGATTTTCCCTTCCAACCACAGGCGTCTATCAGCCAGCCGGCGGCCAGCTTGACGGAGCCATCAGCCAGGCGGTAGTGAACGATCCTGGGCTCGCGCTGGATGATGTCCTCGCACTGCTCGGCGGAAACGGTCGGGTTCTTGAAGAAGCTGCCAGCGTTGCCTATGACTTGCGGGTCGGGCAGTTTGGCGCGCCGAATCTCGCAGATCCACTCATAAATTTGTAGCGCATCAGGCCCCTGGATATTGGACTGGAGCATTTTTTTGTCAATATCGGCATAGCCCAGCACGGGTTTCCAGGCTTTCGGCAACGCAAAGCGCACGCGGGTGATCAGCGCCTTGTCGGCCAGGCCCAGGGCTTGCGCGCCCGAGGCTTCGCCAGGCTTGCTGGCATGCTTGAAGACTGAATCGCGGTAGCCGAAGGCGCATTGCGCGGCGTTGAGCGTGAAGGCCTGGCCGGTCGTGAGGTCGATGGCGTCCAGCGACTCGAAGCGGTCCTGCAGCTCGACACCGTAGGCACCGATGTTTTGCACCGGCGAAGCCCCCACGGTGCCGGGAATCAGCGCCAGGTTTTCCAGCCCGGGGTAGCCCTGTTGCAAGGTCCAGGTGACCAGGTCGTGCCAGTTTTCACCCGCGCCGGCCTCGACAATCCAGGCTTTGGCGGTCTCGCCAACCAGGCGCTTGCCCATGATTTCGACCTTGAGCACCAGCGGCTTGACGTCGCCCGTCAGTACGATGTTGCTGCCGCCGCCGAGCACAAACTTGGGTGCCGCGCGCAGCGCCGGGTCTTGGAGAACGGCGGCCATATCGGCTTCGCTGCCAATACGGATCAGATTGAGCGCCTTGGCCACGATGCCAAAGGTGTTGCAGGACTGGAGGGGAACGTTTTTCTCGACTAACATCCTGGGATTGTCTCATTCCCTTGTCACCCTCTTTCCAGCGACGCCACATCATGCCTACCTTTGACACTGTTCTTGAAACCGACCTGGTGAAGGTCAAAAACGCCGTGGAAAACACTTCCAAGGAGATTGGCACCCGCTTTGACTTCAAGGGTACCGCCGCCGCCATCGAGCTGAAGGACAAGGAGATCACGCTCATCGGTGATGGCGATTTCCAGATCGACCAGATCCACGACATCTTGCGCAACAAGCTCACCAAGGCGGGCGTGGACGTGCGCTTCCTGGACATCGGCAAGGTTGAAAAGATCGGTGGCGACCGGGTCAAGCAGGTCACCAAGGTGCGCGACGGCATCGAAACCGAGCAGGCCAAGAATATCCAGCAGCTCATCAAGGGCAGCAAGCTGAAGGTGCAAGCCGCCATCCAGGAAGGCAAGGTGCGCGTGACCGGCGCCAAGCGCGACGACCTGCAAGCCGCCATGGCCCTGATTCGCGCCGACATCAGCGATCTGCCGTTGAGTTTCGATAACTTTCGCGACTGAGTGAGCCCCCACGCTTGTCGCTTCGCGTACTGCGCTGCCCCCCGGGAGGGCCGCTGCGCCTGCGGCCCCTGCTGGCATTGAACTGCCCTGGCCTTTTCGCCTCTCTCTTGCTGGCGGTGCTGGCATGGCTTCCGGCTGGCGCGCAGGCCGAAAGTGTCGCCCTGGCCGGCATGATGGGCGGCAAGGCGCTGCTGGTGGTGGACGGCGGCGCGCCCAAGTCCCTCGCGGCCGGCGAGACCCACCAGGGCGTCAAACTCATTTCCATCTCAGGCGACCAGGCCGTGATCGAGCAGTCCGGCAAGCGCCAGACGCTGCGGGTGGGCGACTCGCCGCTCAACGTGGGCGGTGGCGCGGCCAGCGGGCGCGGCAGCCGGATCGTGCTGGCTGAAAGTGGCGGCGGGCATTTCATGACGCCGGGGCAGATCAATGGCCGCGCCGTGCAATTCATGGTCGACACCGGCGCCACCACCATCGCCATGAGCACGCTGGACGCGGACCGCGCGGGCATCAATTACAAGGCCGGACAGCCGGTGCGCATCTCCACCGCCAACGGCGACTCGGCAGGCTTTCGCATCAAGCTCAACTCGGTTCGCGTCGGCGATGTGGAGGTCTACGACGTCGATGCGGTGGTCACTCCGCAGGCCATGCCCTTCATGCTGCTGGGCAACAGCTTTCTGACGCGCTTTCAGATGAAGCGCGAAAACAGCCTGATGACGCTGGACAGGCGTTATTAGCGTTGTTGGCGCTACGGCCCGCGTGTCAGAGCGCTAACCGGGTTTTTTCCGGCCTTTTCCTTTCGACGCCCCAAGTTTCGACTCGGTGCCCTTGAGAAGCTTGTTGATGTTCTCGCGGTGGCGGTACACCAGCAGCGCGCTGATGGCAATCAACACGATCACGATGCTTTTGTCGACATACCAGGCTGCGCGGTCGCCAAGCAGGTAAAAAAGCGGCGCGAACACGGCCGCGGCCAGGGATGCCAGCGACGAATAGCGCGAAAAAAATGCCACGATCAGCCAGGTTGCCAGCGTCGCCACGCCCAGTACCCAGCTGATGCCGAGCAGCACGCCAGCTGCCGTCGCCACGCCCTTGCCGCCCTTGAAGCGGAAGAACACCGGATACAGGTGCCCCAGAAAGGCCGCCAGGCCAACGGCTGCCACCGTGCCGTCGCCCAGCCCATAGTCCCGGCCGTACCACGTGACCAGAGCCACCGGCAGCCAGCCCTTCAGTCCATCGAGCAGCAGCGTTGCCACCGCTGCCGCCTTGTTGCCCGAGCGCAGCACATTCGTGGCGCCTGGGTTCTTGCTGCCGAAGCTGCGCGGATCTTTCAGGCCCATGGCCTTGCTGACGATGACCGCGAATGACAGCGACCCCAGCAGGTAGGCCAGCAGCGTTGCGCCGGCCGAGTAGGCGTATTCCAAAGTCATCTCCCTCGATTGGTATTTGTGGTGTTCATGGGTGGCGACCGCCTTATTCGGTCAATGCGCACTGTACCGGCTTTGCGCCGAGAAGTTCCACGCACACCCTGGGATCAAGCCGGATCAGGTAACCCCGCCTGCCGCCATTGATGGCGATTTCAGGCAGGGCCAGAATGCTTTCCTCGATATACACCGGCATGGTTTTACGCGTGCCGAAGGGCGAGGTGCCGCCGACCAGGTAGCCGCTGTGGCGATTGGCGACTTCGGGTTTGCAGGGCTCTACCGATTTCGCGCCGATCTGGCGCGCCAGGTTCTTGGTGGACACCTTGCGGTTGCCGTGCATCAGCACCAGCAGCGGCCTGGCGTCCTGGTCCTGCATGACCAGCGTCTTGACGACGGTGAAAGGATCGAAGCCCAGCACCCCGGCGCTGTGCAGCGCACCGCCATGCGCCAGGTAGTCATAGGGATGACCGGTGAAACTGACGCTATGCGCCTTGAGCATCTGCGTGGCGGGTGTTTCGCTGACATGGTCTGTTTTGTGATCTTTTTTGGCCATGGCCCCTCATTGAGTTGAAATAGTAGGGGCGGCCAGGCCGTGAAGCCCCGGCCCGCCGCCATCACCCATCACCCCAGCCTTTCCCGGCTAAAACGCAGGGTCCCGGATTTCCCAGCGAATCCTGTCGATCTCCGCCAGCACCCCCGCGCTCAAGCTCGCCCCGAAAGCGTCCAGGTTTTCGTCAAGCTGTGCGACGGACGTGACGCCGATGATGGTGCTGGCCACCTGCCACTTGGTGCGGCAAAAAGCGAGCGCGAGCTGAATCGGCGTGAGGCCGTGCTCGCGCGCCAGGACGTTATAGCGCCGCGCAGCGGCCAGCGCCTCGGGCCGGCCCCAGCGCTGATTGCGCACCGATTCGTAGCGGGCAATGCGCGCGCCCTGCGGAGCACCGGGCCCGTCAGCGCCGCTGATGTCGTATTTGCCGGTGAGCAGGCCATAACCCAGCGGCGAGTAAGCCAGCAGCGAGACACCCAGGCGGTGCATGGTCTCGTCCAGGCCGTTTTCAACGCTCCGGTTGAGCAGGCAATAGGCGTTTTGCACCGTCGCCACGCGGGGCAGGCCGTGCTGCCCGGCCAGCCGCACGAACTCGTGCACGCCGTAGGGCGTTTCGTTGGACAGGCCGATCGCCCGCACCTTGCCCTGCCTCACCAGGCGGCTCAGGGCTTCGAGCTGCTCGTGAATGGAAGTACTGGTCCGCTCCTGAGAAGGGTCGTAATACATCGCGCCGAACGCCGGCACGTTGCGCTCGGGCCAGTGAATCTGGTACAGGTCGATCACGTCGGTCTGCAGGCGCTGCAGGCTTGCCTCACAGGAGGCCTTGATGTCCGCCGCCGTCATGCCGCCGCCGGCGCGTACCCAGGGCATGCTGCGCGACGGCCCGGCCACCTTGCTGGCGAGCACCAGTTTTTGCCGTGCCCCCCGGGTTGCGGGCAAACCAGTTGCCGATGATTTTTTCGGTAGCGCCGAAGGTTTCGGCTCGCGCAGGCACGGCATACATTTCGGCCGTATCGAGAAAATTGACACCGCGCGCCATGGACCGGTCCAGGATGGCATGCGCAGTCGTCTCGTCAACCTGTTCGCCAAACGTCATCGTGCCCAGGCAAACCGGGGTGACATTCAGATCGCTGGAGCCCAGTGGGGCGGTATTCATGAAATTTCAGTCCAGTCAAAAATGGGGTTGTCTGTCGGGTGAAATGCTTCTGCTCCGTCAGTAAATCCTTTGGGGCCGCCCTAGTTTAAGGGTTCGATGGCAGCGCACCGGCCTACAACTCGCGCCCTTGTCTTACACCTTCTCACCTTTTGCATGTTTAGTATTCGCCCCAGACGCTTGGCAGCGCCCCGCCTTTACACTTTATATTTTTAGGAGTATTTCATGAGAAAACTGATCGTCACGTCCTTCACCGCAGCAGCACTGGCCATCGCCGGGCTTTCAGGTTGCGCCAACATGAGTGAAACCCAGCAGGACACGGCCAAGGGCGCGGGCATAGGCGCCCTGGCGGGCGCCGTCCTTGGCGCAGCCACAAACGGCTCCAAGGGCGCGGCCACCGGTGCCGTGCTGGGCGGCGCGCTGGGCGCCGGTGGCGGCTACATCTGGTCCAAGAAAATGCAGGATCAGAAAGTCGCGATGGAAAAGGCAACGGCCGGAACCGGTGTTGCCGTCAGCCAGACCGCCGACAACCGGCTCAAGCTGGACATTCCCAGCGACGTCTCTTTTGACGTGGGTCGCTCGGCCATCAAATCCAACTTCGCGCCGGTGCTGACCCACTTCGCGACCAGCCTGAACCAGAACCCGATCACCAGCGTGTCCATCATCGGCCACACCGACAGCACCGGCTCCGACGCCATCAACAATCCGCTGTCCGTGGACCGCGCCAATGCGGCACGCGACTACCTGGTGAGCCGTGGCGTGGCAGCCCAGCGCATTGCAACCGACGGCCGCGGCGCTCGCGAACCGATTGCCGACAACAGCTCGCCGGCAGGCCGCGCCAAGAACCGCCGCGTCGAGATCTACGTGGCCGAGCCCGTCGCCCGCCGATAAGCGGCCGCCAGGGTTTCCAACAAAAAGCACCTTCGGATGCTTTTTGTTTGCCTGTTTGCCCGCACCCGTTTTAATGGGTCAGAAAACGGACCTGCGTGGTTTCAACGCCCAGGAGGCGCACATCGGCGCCCGGCGGGAACAGCGACAGGCCGGAGTCATGCGGCTGGTTGGCGACGATCACGGCATCGCCGACCCGCACCCGGTAGCGCGATGACTCGCCCAGGAACTCGGAACTTTCAACATGGCCGTTCAGCCAGATCCGCAGCCGCCTTGAAGCGTTCTTCTTCCTGCAGCCGCAGCACGCGGCGCTGCACCTTGCCGGTGGTGGTCATGGGCAAGGCGTCAATGAATTCGATGTCCTTGGGGTATTCATAAGGGGCCAGCAGGTTTTTGACGTGCGCCTGCAGTTCAGCCACGAGTGTTGCGTCAAATTCGGCCCTAGCCCTTGCTCCATGGTCACGTTCAGCTATTAAATCAGGAGTAATCACGACATAGGCCTTGACCACGGCGCCACGTTCCCGGTCGGGCTTGGGAACGACCGCCGCATTCGCCACCGCCGGGTGCTTGACCAGGCAGTTTTCGATCTCGCCGGGGCCTATGCGGTAGCCGGCCGCCTTGAAGACATCGTCGGCGCGGCCCTCGTACCAGAGGTAGCCATCAGCATCGCGGCGCGCCAGATCGCCGGTGCGGCACCAGTCGCCGCTGAATTTGGCGCGCGTTGAAGCATCGTTCTTCCAGTAACCCAGAAAGAAAATCGGGTCCGGGTCGCCGTGGATGTCAAAACGGTTAACGGCCACGTCGCCGGGCACGCCGACGGCGCATTCAAGGCCATCATCGTCAATCACCGCGACCCGATGGCCGGGGTAGCCCTTGCCCATGCTGCCCGGCCTTGCAGGCCAACCAATGGGTACCCCTACGCTTGTCGCTTCGCGTACTTCGCTGCCCCCCGAGGGGGCTGAACTTGCTTGAGGCGGCCCGGCGCTGCGTTCGCTCCCACCAGCGCTAACGCGGTTCATCGAACAGTTGCCGACGACATAGTTGATTTCCGTCTGACCAAACATCTCGTTGACCGTCACGCCGAGTTGCTGCTGGCAGTAGGCAAACACGGCGTCGCCCACCGCCTCGCCCGCGCTCATCATGCCCTGCAGCCTGAGCCTGAAGCGCTCGCGCGGCCTGGGAAAGGCCTTCATCATGGCCTTGAGCGCCGTGGGGAATAAAAAGGTGTGCGTCACGCCCTGCTGCTCCATCAGGCTGAAGGCCAGTTCCGGACTAAAGCGGCCATTGAATGCGACGATGGGGCGACCAAAATACAGCGTGGGCAGCAGCGCGTCCATCAGCCCACCGGTCCAGGCCCAGTCGGCCGGGCTCCAGAACACGGCCTCGGACTTCGCGTTGGTCTTGCCGTCAAAACCAAACCAATTCTGGCTGCAGACAAAGCCGGGCAGATTGCCAATCAGCGCCCGGTGTGGAATCAGCGCGCCCTTGGGCTGGCCGGTGGTGCCGCTGGTGTAGATCAGGATTGCGGCTTCTTCGGCTTTGGTCTTGACGGCGGTAAAGACGCGCTGGTGAGCGGCAACTTCGACCTCGTAATCCACATCACCCTGCCCTGCTGCACCACCGGCGGCGACGACCGTGCGCAGTGCCGGGCATTGCGCCCTTACCGCAGTCACACTGGCCACCGAGCTTTCATCACAGATCGCCAGGACTGCCTCGCTGTCCTGCAGCCGGAAGGCCAGCGCCTCGGGCCCAAACAGCATGGACAGCGGCATGGCCACTGCACCCAGCTGGAACACCGCCATGTAGGCCACGGCAGTTTCAAAGCGCTGCGGCATGACGATGGCAACGCGGTCCCCGCGCTGCACGCCCAGCCCGGTCAAGGCATGGCTGAGTGCGTCAGCGGCTCGCTGCAACTCCAAATATGAATGAAATACGGCCTTGGCCCCCGGTTTATGGCTTCTGATAGCTATTCTTTTAATAGCGCCTCGCTGACCATTCTCAAGCCGGGCCCAGCGGCTGCAGCAGACCTCGGCGATGTTGAAGTACTCGTCCAGCTGCCAGCGAAAACCGCGGTGCAGCTCTGCGTAGTAGTCAGGCGGCTTGCCCGCGGGTGTGTCGTTTTGCCCGGTGCCGGGCTTGTCGCTGTTTTGACTGCGCTTCAACTCGCATCTCCTTATGATTGCTTCCAATGTACAAAGAAAAACGTTCCTTTCGCAGCGAGTTTGTCCCTATCCGCGGGCTCGATTACCACGTCCAGATCTGGCAGGCACCCCAGACCGACGCCGGGGCAGCCAGCGTCGGGCAGCCCCAAGCAAGGCCAGCCCCCTCGGGGGGTAGTGAAGCACACACAGTGGGGAGCGTGGGGGTGCCACTTGTCCTGCTGCACGGCTGGATGGATGTGGCGGCGTCTTACCAGTTCATGGTCGATGCCTTTTCCGAGGCCTTTGCTGCGGGCCGAACCATCATCGCGCCCGACTGGCGGGGCTTTGGGCAAACCTTGACGGACCCTGCCGCGAGCCAGGTTGACAATTACTGGTTTGCCGACTACCTGGCCGACCTTGAATTTCTGCTGGATCACTATGCGCCCGGGCAGGCGGTCGATCTGGTGGGGCACAGCATGGGCGGCAATGTGGCCATGCTGTATGCCGGGGTGCGGCCGGCGCGCATTCGCAGGCTGGTCAATCTGGAAGGCTTTGGCATGCCCGCCAGCCAGCCCAGCCAGGCGCCGGGCCGTTACGCCAAGTGGCTCGATGAGCTGAAAAGCCTGCAACGGGGTGAACTGGCGCTCAAGGCCTACGACGATGTGGACGGCGTCGCCCGGCGCCTCATGAAAACCAACCCCCGCCTGAGCGCCGACAAGGCCCGATGGCTGGCCGGCCACTGGGCCCGCCCCGATGCCGCGGGAAAGTGGCGGATTCTGGGCGACGCGGCCCACAAGATCCCCAGCGCGCAGCTCTACCGGCTGGACGAAGTGCTGGAAATCCACCGGTGCATCAGCGCCCCCACGCTCGCCATCGAAGCCTCTGACGACTCCATGGGCCTCTGGTGGAAAGGCAGGTATTCGCTGGCCGAATACCATGAACGCCTCAAGCAGGTGCCCGATGCACAGGTGGCCGTCATCCAGGACGCGGGCCACATGCTGCACCATGACCAGCCGGAACAACTGGCCCGATTGATAAGCGGTTTTCTGAGCTGACGCCGGGGGTCTCCCGCATCACGCGCAGCGTTTAGGGCACACTCGACGCTTTGTGCTTCGCCAGAAGCGGAGACATCAATGCCCGGACCCGCGTACATCCATCAGGAAAATTTTCGCCGCATCCTGACGCGAAACATCAGCCTGCCGCTGGGTGTCGGCGTACTCACCGCAGGCGTCTTTGCCATCCTCATCTTTTACCTGTTGTCGGCCCTGGGCGGGGTCGAACAAACAGAGCGCGCGATTACCAATGCCAATCTGATCGCCAAGCTGGGCGCGGACATGGAAACCAGCATGTATGGCTACCTGGTGACTGGCGAAGAATCACTCCTGCAACCTTTTGAAATTGGCAAGCCGCGCATTGCGGCAGAAACAACCACACTGGCCGTGCTGGTCCGCGACAACCAGGCGCAAGTCAGCCGGCTCAGGCGCATTGGCGCACTGCAGAGTCAGTGGAATGAATATGCACAAAACATTGTTGCCCTTCGCCGCAAAAACCTCGACTACCAGGAGCCGGTTCGCTCCGCAGGAGGAAAAAGCCTGACCGACGAAATCCGTCGCGAGTTCTCCGAGTTCATCGGCGTTGAAGAGCGGCTGCTGCAGCAGCGCAACGACGACGCAAGAAGCACCACCCTTTGGGGCATGGCGGCCTATTTGCTGTTCAGCCTGGGCCTGAGCGGTCTGCTGGCCTTCATTGGCCGCCGCGAACTGGTGCATCTTTCGGACACCTACGGCGAGGCGGAACAGCAGCAGGCGGCCACTGCGCTGCTGCTGGAGCAGCAGCTCTGGCTCCGCACCGGGCAGAGGCAGCTGGCCGAGCACACGATCGGCCACACGGGGGTGGACTCGCTCGGCCGCAGCGTGCTGGAGTTCGTGGCGCGCTATCTTGATGTTGCCGTGGCGGCCCTGTATGTGCGGGAAGACAACGGCAGCCTGCGGCGGGTGGCGGCCTACGGCCTCGGCAGGGAGAAAGAGGAAACAGCGCAGTCGTTTTACAGTGGCGAAGGCCTGGTCGGCCAGGCCGCCCTGGAAAACCGTGTGCTGCAACTCGACGATCTGCCCGACAACTACCTGAAAGTCAGCTCGGGCCTGGGCCAGGGCTCACCGCGCCATGTGCTGGTGGTACCCGTCAATAACGACGGGCAGGTCAACGGCGTGGTCGAACTCGGGTTTCTGCGGGCGCTAGGCCCGCGCGATCTGGAATTCGTCAACATGATCGCCACCAATATTGGCAACTCCATCCATGCGGCGCTTTATCGCCGGCAGCTTCAGGATGTGCTGGCGGAAAGCCAGCAACTCAACGAAGACCTTCAATCGCAGCAGGAAGAGCTGCGCAGTGTCAACCAAGAGGTGCAGGAAAAGTCGCGGGTACTCAAGGAGTATCAGGTGAACCTCGAAAACCAGCAAGCCGAGCTGCAGCAAACCAACGAGCGGCTGTCCGAGGTGGCCTTGTCACTGGACCAGAAAAACACGGCGCTCAAGCAGGCGCAAATCCAGCTGGAGGAGCGGGCCGAAGAATTGAGCCGGGCCAGCCGCTACAAGTCCGAATTTCTGGCCAACATGTCGCACGAGCTTCGTACCCCGCTCAACAGCTCGCTCATCCTGGCTAAGCTGCTGTCTGATAACCAGAAGGGCAATCTCGACAAAGAGCAGGTCAAGTTTGCGCAGTCCATCTACTCGGCAGGCAATGACCTTCTAAACCTGATTAATGACATCCTCGATATTTCCAAGGTGGAGGCAGGCAAGCTCGAACTTTCCCCCGAAAATGTCGCCCTTGGCCAGCTGGTCGATTCGATCAAAAGCACCTTCGAGCCGATGGCCGGCCAAAAGAAACTCACTTTTGAGGTTGAGATCGAGCCGGGCACGCCGGCCACGCTGGTGACCGATCGCCAGCGGGTCGAGCAGATTTTGAAAAACCTGATCTCCAACGCGATCAAATTCACCGCTGCCGGCAAGGTCAGCATCACCGTGTCGCCACAAGCCGGAGACTTCATTGCTTTTGCCGTGCGGGACTCCGGCATCGGTATTCGCCAGGAGCAGCAGCAGATTATTTTCGATGCTTTCCACCAGGCCGATGGCACGACCAGCCGGCGTTATGGCGGCACCGGCCTGGGCCTGTCGATTTCGCGCGACCTCACAACGCTGCTGGGCGGCTCCATCACGGTGAAAAGCAGCGAAGGCCAAGGCAGCACCTTCACCCTGTTGCTGCCCCACAACTGGCGCCAGCCACAGACGCAAGCGGAGCAATCTATGTCATCGCCGCTGCCCAGTCCCGCACAGCCAGCCCAGGCGGCCGCACCGCTGCCGGTAGCGAGCTTTTCCGACGACAGACACCTGCCGTCCGCTGGCCGCCTGGTGCTTGTGATTGAGGATGACGCCTCTTTTGCGCAGATCCTGTACGACCTCGCCCACGAACTGCAATACAGCTGCCTGGTCGCGCACAGCGCGGAAGAAGGTCTCGCACTGGCAATGCAGTTTGCCCCAGGCGCCATTCTGCTGGACATGGAATTGCCCGACCGCTTCGGCCTGTCGGTGCTGCAAGGACTTAAAGAAAACCCGCAGACACGCCATATCCCCGTGCATGTGGTGTCTGCCCATGACCGCAAAGAAGCGGCCCTTCCCATGGGCGCGATTGGTTACACGCTCAAGCCGACCACGCGCGAACAGCTCAAGGAGGTATTCAAAAAGCTTGAGGACAAACTATCGCAGACGCGCAAGCACGTGCTGCTGGTCGAGGATGATGCATTGCAACGCGACAGCGTGATGCGGCTGATTGGCGACGATGACGTGGAGATCACGGCAGTGGAAACCGGCAACGAAGCACTGGCACTGCTGGCAACCACTCTTTTCGACTGCATGGTGGTTGACCTGAAACTGCCCGACATGCAGGGCAACGAATTACTCAAGCGCATGTCGACCGAAGATATCTGCGCCTTTCCCCCGGTCATCGTCTACACCGGCCGCAACCTGACTCGCCCGGAAGAAGCCGAACTGCTCAAGTATTCACGCTCCATCATTATCAAGGGGGCCCGCTCCCCCGAGCGCCTGCTCGATGAAGTCACGCTCTTCCTGCACCAGGTGGAGTCCAAACTATCGGCAGAGCGGCAAACCATGCTGAAAATCGCCCGCAGCCGCGACAAGGTGTTTGAAGGCCGAAAAATTCTTCTGGTCGACGACGATGTGCGAAACATCTTTGCCCTGACCAGTGCGCTGGAACAAAAGGGTCTGCGGGTCGAAATCGGCCGCAACGGTTTTGAGGCCATCAGCAGGCTCGAAGAAGTCAGCGACATCGATCTGGTGCTGATGGACGTCATGATGCCGGGCATGGATGGCCTGGAAGCCACGCGCCGCATCCGCAAGGACCCACGATTCCAGAAGCTGCCCATCATCGCCGTCACGGCCAAGGCCATGAAGGACGACCAGGAACAATGCCTCCAGGCCGGCACCAATGACTACCTCGCCAAGCCCATCGATCTTGAGCGCCTGTTTTCGCTGCTTCGGGTCTGGATGCCGAACATGGAACGAATCTGAGCGTGCGTGAAAAAACGGAGTTCTCAGAATCACCTCCTGGCGAGCAAACCCCGGCGGGGAATTCGGAGCTTGAGTTGGGCCTGTTGATGGAGGCAATTTATTGCCAGTACAGCTACGATTTTCGGGACTATACGGGCGCATCGCAAAAACGCCGGGTGATCCAGGCGCTGGCGCAATTGAACTATCCGACGATCCCGGCGCTGCAGGCCGGGCTGCGGCATGAGCCCGGACTGTTCATGCAGCTGCTCCAGTACCTGACGATTCCTGTCAGCGAGATGTTCCGCGACCCGACGTTTTTCCTGGCCTTGCGCCAGCAGGTCATACCGAGGCTGCGCACCTATCCTTCCCTCAAGATCTGGATTGCCGGCTGCAGCACCGGCGAAGAGGCATATTCGCTGGCCATCCTGCTGAAAGAGGAAGGCTTGCTGGAGCGTACGCTGATCTACGCGACCGACATCAACCCCAGGTCGCTGGACAAGGCGCGGCAAGGCATTTTTTCTCTCGGCAGCATCAAAAGCCATACCGCCAATTACCAAAAATCCGGCGGCGCGCAGGCATTTTCAGACTATTACACCGCCGACTACGGTGCTGCGATTTTTGACAAGTCGCTGCGAGAAAACATCACATTCGCCGACCACAGCCTGGCAACAGACAGCGTGTTTTCAGAAACCCAGCTGGTGTTGTGCCGTAACGTACTGATCTACTTCAACAAAAAGCTGCAGGATCGCGCGCTCGGCCTGTTCCACGAATCGCTGAGCCACCGTGGCTTTCTCTGCCTGGGGCACAAGGAAAGCCTTGACTTTTCGGCTTACGCCAACCGCTTTGACCCACTGGTCAAATCGGAGCGTATTTTCCGCAAGCTCTGAATGTGATGAAGACCGACAAGGGCTCCGTATAAACAAGCTAATATTCAGCGCAGCCTAAGTGCGATAGCGCACGGACACGCGAGACCAGGTGCGCGTATCCTGTTACCCGATTTGCCTTATGAATTCCACCACCTTTCCCTTTGCTGCACCAGGCCCACACTGAACTCATGTACCTAGCCACCCTGCTGGAAACGGCCAACACAGCGCCCATCCACCCAGGATCCCATCCGCAGCCTGTGGCCCAAACTGACGTAAAACCGAGGCCAATCGATCAAACTGCAAAGGTCCTGATCGTTGACGATCTGCCCGAGAATCTGCTCGCCCTTGATGCGCTCATTCGCCAGGATGACCGGATTATTTTCCAGGCTTCATCCGGTGAACAAGCCTTGGCCTTGTTGCTCGAGTATGAATTTGCGCTGGCCATTCTGGACGTTCAAATGCCCGGCATGAACGGCTTTGAGCTGGCCGAACTGATGCAGGGAACTGAAAAGACCCGCCACATACCCATCGTGTTCGTGACGGCTGCCGGCAAGGAAACGGATTACGCGTTCAAGGGCTATGAAACAGGCGCCGTGGACTTTTTGCACAAGCCGCTTGATGTTCACGCCGTTCAATGCAAGGTCAATGTCTTTGTCGAGCTCTACCGCCAGCGCAAGGAAACCCAGCGCCAGGTTCAGGCACTGGAGAAAAGCCGGCAAGAGCGGGAAGTCCTGCTGCGGAAACTGCAAACCACCCAAGGCGAGCTCCAAGCCGCCATCCGCATGCGCGATGACTTCATGTCCCTGGTGGCGCATGAACTGCGCACGCCGCTCAATATGCTGTTTCTCGAAACCCAGCTGCGCAAGGTGGAACTGGATCGCGGACAGGTCGCCATTTTTGACGCGCCCTATTTGCAGGCCATGGTGACACGCGACGGCGGCCAGATCCAGAGCATGGTGCGTTTGATTGACGACATGCTGGACATCTCGCGCATTCGCAGCAATCGGCTGTCCATCCGCCCCCGCCAGGTAGAGTTATCCGCCCTGCTGACCCGCGTCGTGGACAGGCTGGCTAACCAGGCCGCCGCCGCAGGCAACACCATCACACTGCACGCTGAACAGCCGGTCACCGGCTTCTGGGATGAATACAGGATTGAGCAGGTGGTCGTCAACCTGCTGACCAACGCACTGCGCTATGGCAAGGGGAAACCGGTGGATATCAACCTGATGCCGCAGCCCGAAGGGGTGCGCGTCGTCGTTCGCGATCAGGGCATGGGCATTTCGCCGGGTGACCACAAGCGTATCTTTGAGCAGTTCGAGCGGGTCGTTGACAACGATGGCTCGGGTGGCCTCGGACTGGGCCTGTATATCGCCAGACAACTGGTCGAAGCGCACGGCGGCACCATCAGCGTGCAGAGCCGGCAGGGCGAAGGCGCTGTCTTCACGGTCACCCTGCCCCTGACCGCCGCCGCCGAAACGTCACGCTGAGCGACTCACTCCTGCGCCGACTCTCGGCGCGAGCCCATGGGACATGAGAAAATACTTGATTGCACTCAGCTAATTACAGGATTTTCTCATGGACGCAGAACACATCAACCTCATCGCCAACCAGATCGAGGACCTCAGCAATCGGGTAAACGAACTTCGGGGGTATCTTTGACTACCCTGCCAAAGCCCGGAAACTGAACGAAGTCAACGCCGCGCTGGAAGACCCCAAGGTCTGGGACAACCCCAAGCGCGCGCAGGAACTCGGCCGCGAAAAAAAATCGCTTGAAGACGTGGTGCTGATCCTGGACAGGCTGTCCGGGGAACTGGCCGACAACACCGAGTTGTTCGAAATGTCCAGAAGCGACAGCGACGAAGCCGGCATGCTCGCCATTGAAGGCGAAGCGGCCAAGGTCGCCGCCGAAGTCGAAAAAATGGAATTTCGCCGGATGTTCAACAACCCGGCCGATCCGCTCAACGCCTTCCTCGACATCCAGGCCGGTGCCGGCGGCACCGAAGCCTGTGACTGGGCCAGCATGCTGTTGCGCCAGTACCTCAAATACGCCGAGCGCAAGGGCTTCAAGACCACGGTTGAAGACGAGTCGCCGGGCGACACGGCCGGCATCAAGGGCGCGACCATCAAGATCGAGGGCGAATACGCCTTTGGCCTGCTGCGCACCGAAACCGGCGTGCACCGGCTGGTGCGCAAGTCGCCATTCGACTCGTCGGGCGGACGCCACACCTCGTTTGCCTCGGTGTTTGTCTATCCCGAGATTGACGACTCGATTGAAATCGAGATCAACCCGTCCGATGTGCGGGTCGACACCTTCCGTGCTTCAGGCGCGGGTGGCCAGCACATCAACAAGACCGACTCCGCGGTGCGCCTGACCCACTTGCCGACCGGCATCGTCGTGCAATGCCAGGACGGCCGTTCGCAACACAGCAACCGCGACGTGGCCTGGAAGCGCCTGCGCTCGCGCCTGTACGACTTCGAGTTGCGCAAGCAGCAGGAAGCGCAGCAAAAGCTCGAGGACACCAAGACCGACGTGGGCTGGGGCCACCAGATCCGCAGTTATGTGCTGGACAACAGCCGCATCAAGGACTTGCGCACCAACTACGAAACCTCGGCGACGCAAAAAGTGCTGGACGGTGACCTGGACCCCTTTATCGAAGCGTCCCTGAAGCAGGGCGTCTGAGGCGGTTCGCTATGTCCCTTTGAGTTTAAAAATAATGACAGGAAGTCACCATGCTGCAAATGATTGATGATCACGGAACTGGACCCGGAGCCGCGGTCATCAACCGCGCCGACTACATCGCCCCGGCCTACTGGATAGACACCGTCGATCTTTGTTTTGACCTGGACCCGGTCAAGACGCGCGTGCTCAACAAGATGACCTTGCGCCGCAACCCCGACGTGGCGGCGCAGGCCCTGAAGCTCGATGGCGAAGAACTCAACCTGGCCAGAGTGCTGGTCAACGGCCAGGGCACGAGCTTCAAGATGGAAGGCAGCCAGCTGGTGCTGGAAAACCTGCCGGCGGGCAGCGAGCCTTTCGAGCTGGAGATTTTCACCACCACCTGCCCGGCCAAAAATACCAAGCTGATGGGCTTGTACGTCAGCAACGACTCCTTCTTCACGCAGTGCGAGGCCGAGGGCTTCAGGCGCATCACCTACTTCCTCGACCGGCCCGACGTGATGGCCATGTACACCGTCACGCTGCGTGCCGACAAGGCCAGATACCCGGTGCTGCTGTCCAACGGCAACCTGGTGGCGCAAGGCGTGCTGGAAGACGGCCGGCATTTCGCCAAGTGGGTCGATCCGCACAAAAAGCCCAGCTATCTGTTTGCGCTGGTGGCCGGCCAGCTGGTCAGCCGCGAGCAGCGCATCACCTCGCGCGCGGGCAAAGAGCATGTGCTGCAGGTTTATGTACGCCCCGGCGACCTGGACAAGACAGAGCACGCGATGAATTCGCTGATGCATTCGGTGGCCTGGGACGAGGCGCGCTTCGGCCTCTCCCTTGACCTGGAACGCTTCATTATCGTCGCCACCAGCGACTTCAACATGGGTGCGATGGAGAACAAGGGCCTGAACATCTTCAACACCAAATACGTGTTGGCGAACCAGGCCACGGCCACCGACACCGACTTTTCCAACATCGAAAGCGTCGTCGGCCACGAGTACTTCCACAACTGGACGGGCAACCGCGTGACCTGAGGCGACTGGTCCTAGGTCTGTTTGAAAGAGTGCCTGACGGTGTTTCGCGATCAGGAGTTCTCGCAGGACCTGGCGGGCGCCCCTTCCGCGCGCGCCGTCAAGCGCATCGAGGACGTGCGTGTGCTGCGCACCGCGCAGTTCCCTGAAGACGCCGGCCCGATGGCGCACCCGGTACGGCCCGACCAGTACCTGGAAATCAACAACTTCTACACCGTGACGGTGTACGAAAAAGGCGCCGAGGTCGTGCGCATGATGCAAACGCTGGTGGGCCGCGAAGGCTTCGCCAAGGGCATGACGCTGTACTTCCAGCGCCACGAC
>JBKJKI010000311.1:0-18106 GCA_046597475.1 Polaromonas sp.
GCGTGGATGAAGACGGCGCGGCGGTCGCTCTGCTCGGCCAGCGCGTGCAGCATTGACACCATCGGCGTCAGCCCGACGCCACCGGAAAGCAGCACCACCGGCCGCGCGCTCATGCGGTCGAGGTGGAAGTCGCCGCGCGGGCCGTCGGCCATCAGGATGTCGCCGACCGCTACCCTGTCGTGCAGCTGGCATGAGCCCAGGCCGTCGGGAAGGCCGGGCTGCGGCGCCGCTTCGCGCTTGACCGAGATGCGGTAGCGCCCCGGATGCCCGGGCGCGCACGACAGGCTGTAGGTGCGCAGCACATGGCCGCGCTCATTGTCGGCCGGAAACCTGAAGATCAGAAACTGCCCCGGCTCGAAGGCCCGCCAGCCGCCGGGCTCGGCTGGCGCCAGGTGGAAGGAAGTGATGGTGCTGCTTTCGCGAACCTTGTCGATCACCTTCAGGGGGCGAAAGCCCCCTGTTCCTGCAGCTGCACTCATGCAATTTCCGCCACTGCAGGCTCCGCCAGCTGCTCGCGCTCATCCTTGATCAGTTGCGCCAGTCGGCGGCGAAAGCGCAGCGGCCCCACGTCGATCTTCAGGTCGATATTGGGCGTGCGCTGTTCGGCGAAACCCTTGTGAACGGCCTCCAGGATGGGGCGATCTTCCTCGAACGCACCGCGCACCGCGGTGGCGAACTGGCGCGATATTTCGACGTCGTCGGCATCAAAGTTGCGCATCTGGAACCAGTAGTACTTGGTGGTGTTCTCGTCGATGGGCGTCATGAAGTTGTAGCTGTCCATGATGAACACGTCCTGGTGCAGCGGCTTGCCCTCGCCGCCGGTGCCGGCCGGCGTGAAGATGGCCTTGATGAGGGCATTGGAGGGGTAGCGCACCTCGTACTGCTGCTTGCGGTCGCAGCGGCCTTCGAACTTGAGGAAGGGCGCGTAAAACGGCGCAGGGTCTACATCATTCATCCAGCGCCACACCGTGACGCCGTTATCGGTCACCGTGGTTTGCAGCGGTGTGTCCTCGCAGGCCGAATTGGCAAAGGAACTCTGGTGCACCCAGGCGACGTGCGTCGGGTCCAGCAGGTTGTCGGTCATGTACTGGTAGTTGCATTGAACATTCATGCCGTCACCCTGATTCAGGCCCCAGGTCGGATCGTCCCAGTGCTCGACCGTGAAGATCTTTGACAGGTCGGCCAGCGCGGGCTCGCCCATCCAGATCCACAGCAGGCCGTAGCGCGCTTCCATCGGATAGGCGCGGACCAGCGCAGTGCTGGGCGGCCGATCGGTAGCCGGTGCATGCGTGCAGGCACCCGAGCAATCGAAGATCATGCCGTGGTAACCGCACTCGATCTGGTCGCCCTTGATGCGACCCATGGACAGCGGCAGCTTGCGGTGCGGGCAGGCATCTTCCAGCGCCGCAACCTGGCCATCGGTCTTGCGAAACAGCACAATTTTCTCGTCCAGAATCCTGACCGGAAAGGGCTTGTCTGTGACATCTTTTTCCCAGGCAGCGACATACCAGGCATTGCGCAAAAACATGATTATTTCTCCTATGGGTTCAAGCGGTGTTTAAGTCTATACCATAGCCAATGCCGGGCCGATCAACAAGTGAATTGATCTACAATCTTCTTTAGAAAAGCTAAACTCAGGGGATTTTCAAAAGGTCAGTCTTCAATGCGCTCCTCGCCTGTCTTCCCACCGCAGCAATTGCCGCCTTTGCGCGCCCTGCAGGCCTTCGAGGCCGTGGCGCGCACCGGCAGCGTGATGGCCGCCGCGCTGGAAATGGGCGTGTCGGCCGGCGCGGTCAGCCAGCAAATCCGCAAGCTTGAGGAATTGCTGGATCTGCGCCTCTTTGAGCGGCGCGGAAAAGGCATGGAACTGTCCACCTGGGGGCGGCTGTATCACAAGGAGCTGGGCTCGGCATTTGACCGTTTGCGCGCCGCGCAGCAAAGCCTGTGGCGGCTGCGCACCGAAAGCGGCCTGGCGGTGAGTTGCCTGTCCTCGGTGGCCAGCAAGTGGCTGGGTACACTGCTGTTTGACTGGCAGGCGGTGCATTCGGACTCCCGGTTGCGGCTGATAGGCGCAGAGAGCGAACCCGACCTCCAGGGCGGCGAGACCGACTTCCGAGTTTCCTATGGCCAGCAGTCGCGCCACCATGCGCATCACGCCGAACTCTTCACCGACTGGGTGGTTCCGGCCTGCTCGCCCGGACTGCTGCTGGCGCGCCCGACCCGCACGCCTGCCGAGCTGCTGGGCCTGCCGCTGATCGGCATCGCCTGGGAAAGCGCGCACCTACCTCCGCCCAACTGGGCGGACTGGGCACGCAGTGCGGGCATGAATGACGGCGCCGTGAACAGCACGCTGACGTTTTCCCTGTCCAGCGCTGCCATTGACGCCGCGCTGGCCGGTCGGGGCCTGGTGCTGGCGCCCATGTCCATGATCACCGGCGACCTCATTGAGGAGCGGCTGGTGCTGCCCTTCGACCATCGCCTGCAATTGCCGCAACCTTATTTCCTGGCCTGGGACCGGGCAGCCCTGAACAAGCCCTTTGGCCGTGAGTTCCAGCAATGGGTATTGGCCGCGGGCCGGCGACAGGCTGGAATTTCTTCGGGAGACATTCCCTTAAGCCGGCTGAAGGCCAAGGCGGCGAATCGCCTGGCCAGCGAATAAAACCTTCCGACCGCAAGGCAACAGTCAGCAGCGGTTTTCAATGGCCGACGCGATTACACGGCGTTGTGGTCACCGTTGCCAGACTTGCCATCCTTGGTGGGCGAAAAATGGGCGACCAGTTCGTGGTCTTCCCCCGGGTAGGCCAGCCGCACAAAAGTCACCGGGTTGTCGCCTGTCCACGTCCGGCGCTGAATGATCAGGCATGGCGTTCCACGCTCCACCTTCAGCAAGGACGCCATTTCGGCGTCGGAGGCGCCGGCACGGATGCGGTGCTCCGCCGAGGTCCAGGGCACGTGGCTGACCAGCCAGGCGCCCGGCGGCTCATCCTTGAAGGCTTCGCCGGCGGCCTGTGGCACGGCAGCCAGGTTGATCAGCCGGTATTCCAGACAGAAGGGCAGAGCCCCGGCATAGTGCAGGCTGCGCAGCTCTATCACCGGACCGGCCTTGTCCAGCTCCAGCGCGTCTATGTCGGCACGCAGGCTGCGCCGCTTAGTGCGGCTTATCAGTTCGTAGCGGTAAGCCAGGCCCAGCGCCAGCACTTCGGCGCGAATGTCCTGGATTTCAAGCACCGCCGAGCGCGAATGCGAGCGCATCACAAAGCTGCCCGCCTTGCGCCGCCGCTCCACCATGCTGGCACGCGCCAGTTGCGTCAAGACCTTGTTGACGGTCATGCGCGAGCACTGGTACTCATCGGCGAGTTCGTGCTCGGAGGGAATCCTGTGCCCTGGCTGCCACCTGCCGCTGAGGATGTTCTGCTCGATATCATTCAGGATGCGCTGATGCAGCGAGACTGGCGGCGCTGACTTGCGGGTCGCCGCCTTGGCGGGAGCTGCGGAGGATGCGCCAGCCGGTGGGGCGGTCTTGGGGTTGTCTAGCATCAGACGAGCATAACCGCACCGCGCTCCAGGCGAGGATGGCGCGGTTTGCCAAAACCCGTTTGCGTGCTGCCTTCGAACAACCCCTCGCCTTGTTCGAGAAACGCAATCTTTGCCCCGACCGCAACGTCAAAGCCGATTTCATGTGAGACCACAACCATGATCCGTCACCCACGCCCGATATAGGGCATGTCTCTTGCCATCACGGTCATGAATTGCACATTGGTATCCAGTGGCAATGTGGCCATGTGATAAACCGACGACGCCACATGGCTTGCATCCATCACGGCCTCGACCTGGGTTGATCCGTTCGCTTGCGGCACCCCCGTTGTTTGACCCTGTGACATGTCGGTCAAAGCATTGCCAATATCAATCTGGCCGCAGGCGATATTGAAAGCGCGCCCGTCAAGAGACAGACACCGGGTCAGGCCCGTGACCGCGTGTTTCGACATCGTGTAGGGCACCGATCCGGGACGGGGGACATGGGCCGAGATCGAGCCATTGTTGATGATCCGCCCGCCTTGTGGCGACTGGCGTCGCATCAGGGAAAATGCCGCCCGCGCCGTCAGGAACATGCCGGTGATGTTGATGTCACGAACCTGCTGCCATTCGGCGACCGGAATTTCGTCGATGGGCGCGGAAACGTTGTTGATGCCGGCGTTGTTGAACAGGGTGTCAAGTCGCCCCCACCTGTCTGAAAGCCGCGCAAATGCGACATCGACCGCGTCCACATCGGTTACATCGCAGGGCAGGATCAACGCGTTTTCAGAACCCGCCGCGGTCTCTTCCAACGGCTCGCGTCGGCGTCCGGCCAGGGCAACGCGCCAACCCTTTTCAAGGAAGTGCTTCGCGGTCGCGCGGCCAATGCCACTGCCTGCACCGGAGATCAGGATGGTCTTCTCTGTCATCTTCATATGCCTTTCCAGCTTGACGCGCTGCGGAGCCGATCGTGATCAATGGTTGTCGCGTGGCAAGGTGTGCCGGGTCTTGTGATAGGTCCCCGAAAGCTCCAGGCAACCACCTTTATCGAGCTGGCCGACGGTGCTGCGGAAAATCTCTTGCCAGGGCGTTTCATTGACCAATTCCGGGGGCGTCCAAGCTTCCTTGCGCGCCTGCCAATCTGCATCGTCCACCAAGGCGTTCAGCGAACACTTGTTGAGATCCAGGCGCACCCGGTCATCGGTGCGCAGAAACGCCAACCCACCACCGATCACCGCCTCTGGTGAGGCGTTCAGGATCGAAGGGCTTTCGGATGTGCCCGACTGTCGACCGTCCCCAACCGTCGGCAAGTGACTGATACCCTTTTTCATCACCTCTGTCGGCGGGCGCATGTTCACCACCTCGGCAGAGCCGGGATAACCGACACTGCCAACGCCGCGAATGAACAACATGCAGTTTTCGTCGATGGCCAGTTCCGGGTCGTCGATGCGGGCGTAATAGTCTTCCGGCCCTTCAAAGACGATGGCGCGGGATTCCAGAACGCCTTCCTGACCGGGCGCAGACAGGAATCTTTCGCGGAATTCGGTCGAGATCACCGAGGTCTTCATCAGCGCCGAGTCAAAAAGGTTGCCCGAAAGCACGAGGAACCCGGCTTTTTCGCGCAGGGGCTCCGCAACCGTTTTGATGACGTCGGTGTCGCGGCTTTCCCAGCCCGCCAGATTTTCGCCAACGGACTTCCCGGTCACGGTCAACGCATCGGCGTGCAGGCGTCCAGCTTTCAGCAACTCACCCATCACGGCCGGAACGCCCCCCGCACGGTGGAAGGACTCGCCCAGGTATTTCCCGGCGGGCTGCATGTTCAGCAAAAGCGGCACGTCGAAACCAACCGTCTGCCAGTCCTGCAATTCCAGTTCGACGCCTACGAGGCGGGCAATGGCCTGAAGGTGCGGCGGCGCGTTGGTCGAGCCGCCAATAGCAGAGTTGGTGATGATGGCGTTCTCGAATGCGGCGCGGGTCATGATGTCCGAGGGCTTCAAATCCAGATGCGCCATTTCAACGATGCGTTTACCGGTCTGGTAGGCCATGCTCATCCGCTCGCGGAACGGGGCCGGAATGGCAGCGCACCCCGGCAGACTCATCCCCAGGGCTTCGGCAAGGGCATTCATGGTGCTGGCCGTACCCATGGTGTTGCAATGGCCCAGCGACGGGGCTGAGGCGCAGACCTGTCCGATATATTCTTCGTAGTTGATCTTGCCGGCGGCCAGATCGCGTTGGCCTTGCCACAAGACGGTTCCGGACCCTGCGAGTTCACCATTCCACCAGCCATCCAGCATCGGTCCGCCCGACAGTACGATGGACGGCAAATCGGTGGTGGCAGCACCCATCAGCATCGCCGGTGTTGTCTTGTCGCATCCGGTCGTCAGCACGACCGCGTCAATCGGATAGCCATGCAACACCTCGACCAAACCCAGATAAGACAGGTTGCGATCCAGCGCCGCCGTGGGGCGGCGGGCGGTTTCCTGTATGGGATGCACCGGGAATTCCATCGGAATACCACCACCATCGCGAATACCGGCCTTGATCCGATCCATCAGGAACACGTGGATCTTGTTGCAGGGAGACAGGTCGCTGCCCGTCTGTGCGATCCCGATGACGGGGCGGCCGCTTTGCAATTCCTCACGGGTGTATTCCTGGTTTTGATAGCGCTCAACATACAGCGCGGTCATGCCGGGGTTATTGGGATTGTCGAACCATTCCTGGCTGCGGAATTTCTTGTTTGCGCGTTTGTCGGTCATGTCGTGAATTTCTTTAAAACCCCCCCACCTCAGCCGTGATGCCCACGGTGAAGCCAGCAAGGAAAAAAGGATGCTTGCGCCCGGCCGGTGCGATCAGGTCGCGATGGTTTCTTCTGCCATGTAGTGCCGGATGATTTCGGAAAAACTGCCATCGCGTTTCAGACCAAGCGCCTCTGCCTTGGTGGTGACGTAGTCATAGCGCCAACCGGCGACCATCTGCTGAATGTCTGCCTGTGGTTCCCATCGGATCAGCTTTGCCGGTTCCGGCCCCGCAACGTCAGTCATCGCTGCCACGGCCTGACGGATCGAAAGCGTCAAACCGGGCATCGTCATGCACCGGTTCATACCGAGGTCATCTGCCTTTATCTCGGCCCCAATGATCAGGTTTTCTATGCACCTGCGGGGCGACAGAAAGTATTGCATCGTATCGAGCGGGACCGGGCAGATGGCCTCCAAACCATTCAGCGGTTCGCGGAAGATCGACGAAAGATACGATGACGCGGCGCGGTTCGGGGCACCGGGGCGCACAGAAATGGTCGGCAGGCGCAGGGCGCGCCCGTCAACCATGCCTCGACGGGAATAGTCGTTGATCAGCATCTCGCCCATGGCCTTTTGCGTTCCATAGGACGACTGCGGATTGGTCAGCGTCCAGTCGGTTACCGGATCGGGAACATCCCCGCCAAACACGCTGAGCGAGGACGAAAACACCAGCACCGGCGAGGTGTTCAACGCACGACAGCGTTCCAGCACGTTGACCGTGCCAAACAGATTGACGCGCATGCCAGTGTCGAACTCCTCTTCGGCTTGGGCAGACACAATCGCGGCCAGCAGAAACACCACATCCACATCCGCCCCGATCAACCCGTCAACGCTGGCGCGGTCGGTGATGTCGCAGATACATGTCTCGACCGGGAAGGGCGCATCAACCAGCGCTGGGGCGTTGATATCGGCCAACACCAGACGGTCAATTTTCTTGCCCCGCAGCGCGCCACGGAACGCCAGTTCTCGGGCAATTTTTTGCCCGATGAATCCGCCCCCACCAATCACGAGAATATTCATCTTTTCTCTCTCACTTGCGCCAAATATGGATCAACCTCGAAGAGCTCATCCGGCGGCCTTGACGACACCCCTTGACCAGGGCGCCGAGGCAACGGGTTTGGGCCTGTTCGGCCTCACACGAGCATCGCCGCACCGCGGTCAAGATAGGTATCAAGGAACTGGTCCAGACGCGGATGGCGCGGCTTGCCAAACACCTTTTGCGGACTGCCTTCGAGCAGCAGCCTGCCCTGATCGAGAAAGGCGATCTTCGCGCCCACCGAGGCGGCAAACCCGATCTCGTGCGAAACCACCACCATGGTCATGCCATCTTCGGCCAATGCCCGCATCACGTTGAGCACTTCGCCGGTGAGTTCGGGGTCGAGCGAGGAAGTAGGCTCGTCGAACAGCATGATTTTGGGCTCCAGCGCAAGCGCCCGAGCAATCGCCACCCGCTGCTGCTGGCCGCCCGAGAGCTGCGACGGGTAATGCCCGGCCCTTTCTTCAAGGCCGACCTTTTTCAGCTGCGCCATGGCACGCTCCTCGGCTTGCGCGCGCGGCAGCTTGCGCACCGTTTTCAGCGCCTCGCTGACATTGCCCAGCGCCGTCATGTGCGGCCACAGGTTGAACTGCTGGAAGCACATGCCAATCTGCGATCGCACTTCACGGGTGCGCTCGGCGCTCAGGCGCAGGCGCTGGCCGTCGACTTGCTGCTCAAAGCCCAGCGGCTGCCCGTTGATCAGGATGGAGCCGGTCGTGGCCTCCTCCAGAAAAGCCATGCAGCGCAGCAGCGTGCTCTTGCCCGAGCCCGAGGGGCCGATCAGGCAGGTCACCTGGCCGGCTTCAATGTTCAGGTCGATGTTGTGCAGCACCTCCACGGGGCCAAAGCTCTTGCTCACGCCCCTGACTGAAATTGCGTGCTTGGTCATGGCGGTCTTCCGGTTGGCATCAGCGGCCTGTGAACTCCTGGCGCCTGTTGTCATCACAGGAAGGGCGGATCGATGGGTGAGTATATTGGTCATGAGTTTGTAAATCCAAATCTGGAAAGGCGTGCCTCAGCCATGCGGCCCAGATTGCCGCACACTTCAACCAGCGCCCAATAGAAACAGGCCAGCAAAAACATCGCCTCGACGAAGGCGTATTTCGCCGATCCCAGGGAACTCACCTGGAAGGTCAGTTCCGGCACGGTGATGATCGACAGCACCGCGGTTTCCTTCAGCAACACGATCACCATGTTGACCGCTGGCGGCAACACCAGCATGGTCATCTCCGGAATCAGGATGCGTTTGACAATCTGCACGCGGCTCAGTCCCAGGCACTCGCCCGCCTCGATGTGGCCGCGCGGCACGGCTTCAAAGCCGGCGCGAAAAATCTCGCTGAAGTACGCCGCGCCATACACCGCCAGGCCCAGCAGGCCGGCCGGTACCGGATCCATTGACAAGCCGATGAAAGGGCCGCCGTAGTACAGCAGGAAAAGCTGGATCAGAAAAGGGGTGCCGCGAATCAGATCGACGTAAGCGCGCAGCGCAGAGTCCAGCGCGCGCGGCCCGTAGCGACGCCCGATGGCCACCAAAAAACCCAGCACCAGTGCCGCCATCGCGCCACCCAGCCAGATCACCAAGGTCACGCCGCCCGCACTGAGCAGATCGGGGCCGGCCGAAGCAATCAGGTCAAAATCGAAGTTCATGCCTTCACTCCCCAGCGAAATGAGCCTTCAAGCCGGCGGGCAGCCAAGGCCACCACGCTGTTGACCACCAGGTAAAGCAGCGCGGCGGCGGCATACAGCGGCAGCGGCTTGAAAGTGCTGGCCGACAAGTCCTGCGCCATGCGCGTCAGCTCGATCACCCCGACCACCGACACCAGCGATGAGGCCTTGAGAATCATGATCGCCTCGTTTGTCAGAGCGGGCAAGGTCATGCGCAGTGCTATCGGCGCGCGTATGCGCCAGAACTGCTGAAACGGGGTCAAGCCCAGCATGTCGGCAGCCTCCAGCAGGCCGCGCGGCACGCTGGCAAAACCGCCGCGCAGATTTTCGGCCTGGTAGGCCGCCGTGCACAGCGACAGCCCGACGATGGCCGCCACCATGCTCGGCACATTCAGCCCCAGCATGGGCAGCAGGTTGTAGATCAGCAGCAGCTGCACCAGCAGCGGCGCCCCGCGAAAAAAGCTGACAAAGGTGCGCCCCGCCAGCGACAGTGCGCGATGGCTGGACTGCATGGCTGCCGACACCAGGGTGCCCAGTGCCAGTCCCAGCACGATGGATATGGTGCTAATCACGATGGTCCAGCCGCAGGCTTGCACCAGCAGCATGAACAATTTAAAGGACATGGTTTAGGCCTCTGCTTCAAAAAGATGGAAAAAGACCGTCATCTGCCTGGCGCGGCAGGCCAGGCAGATGACCGCTCCCCGAACTCAAACCACTCAGAAGCTGGGCGCTGGCGCGTGGTCGGGCGTTTCAAAGCTCGCGCCAAACCACTTCTTTTGCAGGCTGGCCAGGCGACCGTCGCGCTTCATTTTCAGGAGTGCGGCATCCACCGCGTCGGCCAGCTTGGCCGCATCCGCGTCCTTGCGGCTGATGTAGCCAAAATAGCTCTTCGCACCAAAAGGCGGCTGGACCACCTCGAAGGTGTCAGGGCGCTGCTGCGCCACATAAGCAATATTGGGCAGGGAGTTGGCTACCGCCGAAATCCGGCCCGCCGCAAGGTCGGCATAGGCTTCGTTATTGCCCGGGTAGTCGCGCGTCTGGACCTTGCCGGGCAACGTGTCGCCATACAGCTTTGCCTGCTCCAGTTGCGCTGAGCTCTTGCCCCCGCCCACGATCTTGCCCGACATGTCTGCCGGCTTCATGACCGAGGCATCGCCCTTGCGCTTGAGAAACGCCACTGAAGCATCAGCGATGGGCACGGAAAAACGGTAGCGCTCCAGGCGCGCCTTGGTGATGGTGGCCGGCCCTGCCACCATGTCGAACTTTTTGGTTTCGAGGCCTGGCAAAACACCTTCCCACGGCAACAACACCCACTCCAGCTTGACGCCCATCTCCTTGACCAGTTCATTGAACAGGTCAACGTTAAGGCCTACGTGGTCGCCGTCCTTGATGAAATCAAACGGTGCAAAGGCCGTTTCGGTGCCGACTTTCAGGACGCCCGCCTGCTTGACGCGCGTCAATGAATCCTGTGCATGTGCGCCAGCACAGGCCAGCACGATGGCCGCGCCGGCCAGGGTCTTGAGAAAGAGTCGTTTGGTCATATTGTCTCCAGGGGTTGTTGGAAAACCGGCTCGCCTTTGCTGGCTTCACCGTGGGCATAGAGACCACCAGAATTCAGTCAGTCTTTTATTTGCCTATACATATTAAATCACCGGATTTTTTTTTCCACATAGGCGTTTACCCGAATTCTGAAGTTGCATTGTGCCTTTTTAAAACCACGAAATCGGCTCGGCCCGCAGGCCGTTCCACCCCCAGCCCCAACCTGCGGCAGCATGCCGGGGGGGCTGTCCTGGAGGCATCTCCGGCAAGGCCGTATTAGGGATTCCTCTAACTGTTGCAACGCTTCAAACGCTTGCAAACAATTCTAATTGTCTATACATTAATGGTAATTTCTTTTCCCGACCCGGGCGCCTATCTCTCATCAACCCTTCTTTTTCAACAGGTTTTATATGCCCTCCTCTGCCTCGTCAACCCACTCCTTCAACCACGCCGAACTGGTTCTCACCCCGGGCCAGGTTAACCTGGGCCTGCTGCGCCGCATCCACGCCGGCGGCGTGCGGCTTGCACTTGACCCGTCCGTGCAGGGCGGCATGGCCCAATCGCAGGCAGCCGTCCAGCACATCGTTGACAACGACCAGGTGGTCTACGGCATCAACACCGGCTTTGGCAAATTGGCCAGCACCCGCATCCCCGGCCATCAGTTGGCCGAGTTGCAACGCAATCTGGTGCTCTCGCACAGCGTGGGCACTGGCGAGCCACTGGCCGCGCCAGTGGTGCGGCTGGTGCTGGCAACCAAGGCGGTGAGCCTGGCACGTGGTCATTCGGGCGTTCGGCCGGCGCTGGTCGATGCCCTGCTGGCTCTCTTCAACGCGGGCATGATGCCCCGCATTCCAGCCAAGGGCTCGGTCGGCGCTTCGGGCGACCTGGCGCCGCTGGCCCACATGGCCTGCGTGCTGATCGGCGAGGGCGAGGCCACCACAGCCGACGGCGAAGTGGTGAGCGGCGTCGAAGCCATGCGCCGCATCGGCCTGGAGCCCTTTGTGCTCGGCCCCAAGGAAGGCCTGGCGCTGCTCAACGGCACGCAGGTCTCCACAGCGCTGGCGCTGGTGGGCCTGTTTGGCACTGAGGACGTGTTTGCCTCGGCATTGATGTCGGGCGCCCTGTCGCTCGAAGCGATCCAGGGTTCGATCAAACCCTTTGACGCGCGCATTCACGCGGCGCGCGGCCAGCCCGGCCAGATGGCCGTCGCGGGCGCCGTGCGCGCCCTGCTCGAAGGCAGCCAAATCGTGCCATCGCACGCCAATTGCGGCCGCGTGCAAGACCCCTATTCCATCCGTTGCATTCCGCAGGTCATGGGCGCCTGCTTGGACAACCTCACGCATGCGGCGCGCGTGCTGCGCATCGAAGCCAACGCAGCCTCGGACAACCCGCTGGTGTTCACCGACACCGGCGAAGTCATCTCCGGCGGCAATTTCCACGCCGAGCCGGTGGCCTTCGCCGCCGACATCATCGCCCTGGCCGTGAGTGAAATCGGCGCCATTTCCGAGCGTCGCATGGCACTGTTGCTCGACAGCGGAATCTCGGGGCTGCCGCCCTTCCTGGTACGCGACGGCGGGCTCAACTCCGGCTTCATGATTGCGCAGGTCACGGCCGCCGCGCTCGCCTCCGAAAACAAGTCGCTGGCGCATCCAGCCAGCGTGGACAGCCTGCCCACCTCGGCCAACCAGGAAGACCATGTCTCCATGGCCACCTTTGCCGCGCGCCGCCTGGGTGACATGGTCAACAACACAGCGGTGGTGGTCGGCATCGAGGCCATGGCCGCGGCCCAGGGCATTGAGTTGAAAAGAAACCTCAAGAGTTCCCCGCTGGTGGAAGCCGAATTCAGCAAGCTGCGCGAAAAAGTCGCCTTCCTGGAAAGCGACCGCTACCTGGCGCCAGACATCGAGGCCGTACGCCTGTGGGCTTTGGCCGCCGACCTGCCCGACACATTGCTGAGCATCCTGCCCAGCCGCGCCTGAGCCCCGTTCCCCACTTTTTTCACTGGAGTACTTACCATGAACGCCCCCGAAAAATTCACCCCCGTCGATCCCCGCTTTGATGCCAGCCGCGTGATCCGCGCGCCGCGCGGCACCGAGCTGAGCTGCAAAAGCTGGCTCACGGAAGCCGCCTACCGCATGATCCAGAACAACCTGGACGCCGAGGTGGCCGAAGACCCGAAAAACCTGGTGGTCTATGGCGGCATTGGCCGCGCCGCGCGCAACTGGGAATGCTTTGACCAGATACTGGCCTCGCTCAAGGAACTGAACAACGACGAAACCCTGCTGGTGCAGTCGGGCAAGCCGGTCGGCGTCTTCAAGACGCATGAAAACGCACCGCGCGTGCTGATCGCCAACTCCAACCTGGTGCCCAAATGGGCCAACTGGGAGCATTTCAACGAGCTCGACCGCAAGGGTCTGTTCATGTACGGCCAGATGACCGCCGGCAGCTGGATTTACATCGGCAGCCAGGGCATCGTGCAAGGCACCTTCGAAACCTTTGTCGAGGCCGGCCGCCAGCACTACAACAACAGCCTGGCCGGCAAGTGGATTCTGACCGCCGGCCTGGGCGGCATGGGTGGTGCCCAGCCGCTGGCCGCCACGCTGGCCGGCGCGGTGTCGCTCAACATCGAATGCCAGCAGTCGAGCATCGACTTCCGCCTGCGTACCCGCTATGTCGACAAGCAGGCCAAAGACATCGACGACGCCATCGCGCTCATCAGACAACACACGGCAGCCAAGGAAGCCGTGTCCATCGCGCTGCTGGGCAATGCCGCCGACATCGTTCCCGAACTGGTGCGCCGCGCCAAGGCCGGCAGTATCAAGCCCGACCTGGTGACCGACCAGACCTCGGCGCACGACCTGATCAACGGCTACCTGCCGTCGGGCTGGAGCGTGGCGCAATGGAAGGCTGCGCAACGCGACCCCGCGCAGCATGCCGCGCTGACCGATGCCGCCGCCAAATCGTGCGCCGTGCATGTGCAAGCCATGCTGGACTTCCAGTCCATGGGCATACCGACGGTGGACTACGGCAACAACATCCGCCAGGTCGCGTTTGACGAGGGCGTGAAGAACGCCTTTGACTTCCCCGGCTTCGTGCCGGCCTACATCCGGCCGCTGTTTTGCGAAGGCAAGGGACCATTCCGCTGGGTGGCACTTTCGGGCGACCCGGAAGACATCTACAAGACCGACGCCAAGCTCAAGGAGCTGTTCCCCGACAACAAGCCGCTGCACCGCTGGCTTGACATGGCGCGCGAGCGTATCGCCTTCCAGGGCCTGCCGGCGCGCATCTGCTGGCTCGGCCTGGGCGAGCGCGACAAGGCCGGCCTGGCCTTCAACGAGATGGTGAAAAGCGGCGAACTGAAAGCCCCCATCGTCATCGGCCGCGACCACCTGGACACCGGCTCTGTCGCCAGCCCGAACCGCGAGACCGAAAGCATGAAGGACGGCACCGATGCCGTGTCCGACTGGCCGCTGCTCAACGCGCTGCTCAATACCGCCGGCGGCGCCACCTGGGTCAGCCTGCACCATGGCGGCGGCGTGGGCATGGGCTATTCGCAACATTCGGGCATGGTCATCGTGGCCGACGGCACGGATGCCGCCGCCGAACGCCTGGCGCGTGTGCTGGTCAATGACTGCGGCTCCGGCGTCATGCGCCATGCCGATGCCGGCTACGAGCTGGCCGTGGCGACGGCGAAAAAGCAGGGCCTGAAGCTGCCGATGATTCGGTGAGCTTCTGTAAAAAATGGGACCCTATTCCCATATTTTGGGAATCGGGGGTTTAAAGGGTGAACGAATTCTTTGATACTGCGTCCATGCTGACCAGCCCACCTAGCCCCGTGACCACGGCCGATCGCGTCCTGCAAGTGCTGGCCGTTCTGGCCCAGCATGGGCAGGCCTTGTCGGCGGCCGACCTGATGGCGCGCACCGGCCTGGCCCGCAGCACGTTATACCGGCAGCTGGGCCGGCTCAAGCGCTGGGGTTTTGTGCTCGAAAACGAAGGCCACTATGCGCCCGGCCCGCTGAGCCTGCAACTGGCACTGGGCTTCGATCTGGCCTCGCACCTGGTAGGCCAGGCCAGGCCAGACCTGCAGGCGCTGGCCCAGCAATCCCATGAAAGCGTGGGCCTGGTCGTGGCGGTCAATGACCAGGCTATCTGCCTGGACATGGTTGAAAGCCAGCAGTCACTGCGCTGCTCCTTCGAAAAAGGGCGCAGCGTACCGCTGCGCGTGGGCGCGTCGGCCAAGTGCCTGCTGGCACACCTGCCCGACGCCGCCCGGGCCAGCGTGCTGGACGGCCAATACGGCCCGCAAAGCGCTGAACGGGAAGACGCGCAAGCCGAACTCGATGTCATACGCCAGGCCGGTTTTGCCGTCAGCACCGGTGAAGTCGACGCGGGCGTCTGGGGCGTCAGCGTCCCCTTGTTCGGAGCAGCGCGGCGCGCCGTTGGCGCGATCACGCTGATGGCGCCGATTTCGCGTGTCCAGAACCAGGAACAGTCCCTCATACGCATGACGGTGGTTGCCGCCGCCCGCATTTCACGCAGCCTCGCTATTCACTGATTTCCCCCACTCTCTCATCCACATCCAAACTGGAAACCACCCCATGAAATTTCGTCGCAACTTCCTCCTGGCCAGCCTGGCCGCTCTGACCTTCGGCAGCGCCAGCGTCCATGCACAAGACAATGTGCTTCGCGTCGGCACCGACGCCACCTTTCCGCCCATGGAATTCGTGGAAAACGGCAAGCGCACGGGCTTTGACATCGAGCTGGTCGAAGCACTGGCCAAGTCCATGGGCAAGCAGGTCGAATGGGTGGACATCGATTTCAAGGGCCTCATCCCCGGCCTCATCTCCAGGCGTTTCGACATGGCAGTTTCGGCCATTTACATCACCGATGAGCGAAAAAAAGTCGTTGACTTCGCCCACTCCTACTATGCCGGCGGCCTGGTGGTCATGACCAAAGAAGGCAACACCGCCATCAAGAAACTGGCCGACCTGGACGGAAAAAAAGTTTCCGTCCAGGTGGGCACCAAGTCGGTGGGCTACCTGCAGGAGCACTACCCCAAGGTACAGCGCGTCGAGGTGGAAAAGAATCAGGAAATGTTCAACCTGGTGGACATCGGCCGTGCCGACGCGGCCGTGACGGGAAAACCTGCCGCATTTCAGTATGTGCGTACCCGCCCGGGCATGCGCGTGCTGCAAGAGCAGCTGACCACCGAAGAATATGGCATCGCACTGCGCAAGGACACGCCCGAACTCACCAAGGCGGTGAACGGCGCGCTGGCCAAGATCAAGGCCGATGGCAGCTACGCAGCCATTGTCAAGAAATGGTTTAGCAGTAGCGCAGCCAAGTAATCCGGACGGCGACCGAACGATGGAACTCGATTTTTCCCCCGTCTGGGCCGGTTGGCCCCAACTACTGCAGGGCACGCTGGTGACCGTGGAAATCACGTCCGCCTCGCTGCTGCTCGGCTGTGTGATGGGGCTGCTGATCGGCATTGGCCGACTCAACCCCAGGCGGCGCATCATCTACAGCCTGTGCACCGCCTATGTGGCGGCCATTCGCGGCACGCCGCTGCTGGTGCAGCTGTTCATCCTGTTTTTTGGCCTGCCGCAGTTCGGCATCCTGCTGCCGGCATTTCTCTGCGGCGTGATCGGTTTGGGCCTGTACTCCGGGGCCTATGTCTCGGAGGTGGTGCGCGGCGCCATCCAGTCGATTGACCGCGGCCAGATGGAAGCGGCGCGCTCCATCGGCATGTCCTCCGGGCTGGCGATGCGAAGCGTGATACTGCCGCAGGCCGTGGTGCGCATGATCCCGCCGCTGGGCAATGAGTTCATTGCGCTCATCAAGAACTCGGCCCTGGTATCTCTGCTGACCATCCACGACGTCATGCACGAAGGCCAAAAAATCATCAGCGTGTCTTACCGCTCGCTGGAGGTCTACCTGGCGATTGCCCTGGTGTATTTCATACTGACCGGCGTCACCACCCTGGTGCTGCGCCATATCGAGCTGCGTCTGCGTGCCGGAGGAATGGTTCAATGAGCAACGTAACGCCAATGGTCCGCATCCGTGGCCTGCGCAAGTCTTTCGGCAGCCACGTCGTGCTCAAGGGCATAGACTTCGATGTGCAGCCCTCTCAGGTGGTGGTCGTGATAGGCCCGAGCGGCTCCGGCAAGAGCACCTTTCTGCGCTGCTGCAACGGGCTGGAGCAGCCCGAAGGCGGCAGTGTCGAGATCTGCGGCCGCACACTGGTGCAGGACGGCCGCATGCTGCCGGACCAGGAACTTGATGCCCTGCGCGAAGAAGTCGGCATGGTGTTCCAGGGCTTCAACCTGTTTCCGCACCTGTCGGTGCTGCATAACATCTCGCTGGGGCCACGCAAGCTGCGAGGCCTGTCGCGCGCCGAGGCTGACGCCGAGGCCCGCGTGCTGCTCGACAAGGTGGGACTGGCACACAAGGCCGACGCCATGCCAGCGAGTTTGTCGGGCGGCCAAAAGCAGCGCGTCGCCATTGCAAGGGCGCTGGCCATGAAGCCCCGCGTGATGCTGTTTGACGAACCCACTTCAGCGCTGGACCCCGAGCTAGTGGGCGAGGTCCTGCAGGTCATGAAGATGCTGGCCAGCGAAGGCATGACCATGATGGTCGTGACCCATGAAATGGACTTTGCACGCGAGGTCGGCGACGTCGTGGTGGTGATGGACGGCGGCGGCATCATCGAAGCTGGTCCGCCCGAGACCATCTTCACCAACCCCAGCCAGGACCGCACACGCGCTTTCCTGCAGGCCGTGCTAACGCGCACCTGAAACACTGAAAAACTCTGAGAGGCTGTCATGACTTCACCCGCCACCCTACTGCAACGCCGCCTCCACGAGCGCGTCACCGAGCAGCATGTAACCGACTTTCAGCGCGACGGCGCCGTCTGCATCCGCCAGCTCCTCACCCCGGACGAGGTGGCGCTGCTGCGCGACGGCATCGAGGCCAACCTGGCCGCGCCCAGCCCGCGCGCCAAGGTGGCCAGCCGGCCGGACGACCCGGGGCGCTTCTTCGAGGACTTCTGCAACTGGCAGGCAATTCCCCAGTTCGGCCAGTTCATTCACGAAACGCCGCTGGCCCTTGCGGCGCAGCGCCTGATGCAGTCGTCCACCGTGCGGCTCTACCACGACCATGTGCTGGTCAAGGAGCCCGGCACGCGCCAGCGCACGCCCTGGCACCAGGACCAGCCCTACTACAACATCGAGGGCCGGCAAAACATCAGCATGTGGATTCCGGTCGATCCGGTCTCGCGCAGCGCCACGCTGGAATTCGTGGCCGGCTCGCACAAGGGGCCATGGCTGATGCCGCGCACTTTCATGGACAACCAGGCCAAATGGTTCCCCGAAGGCAGCCTGGCCGACCTGCCCGACGTCGAAGCCGCACGCGACCAGTTCCCCATCCTGGGCTGGGACATAGCACCCGGCGACTTGGTGTGCTTTCACATGCTCACGCTGCATGCGGCCGGTGGCGTCGAGGGCAGCAACCGGCGCCGCGTGTTCTCGGTGCGCTTCATGGGCGACGACATTCG
>JBKJKI010000316.1:0-11341 GCA_046597475.1 Polaromonas sp.
GATCTCGTCAAGCGGCTGGCGCCGGGCATCGTGATGGGCAGCATCATTGGCAGCCTGGGCGTATTTGCCTTGCTCAAGGGGTCTTACCTGGCCATCTTTTTCGGCCTGTTCGTGAGCTTTTCGGCAACGCAGATGTTTCTGGACAAAAAGCCCAAGACGACACGCCAGATGCCCGGCACCGGCGGACAGCTCGCTGCGGGCGGCTTCATCGGCTTCATGTCGGGCCTGGTGGGCGCGGGCGGCGGCTTCATCAGCGTGCCCTTCATGACCTGGTGCAACGTGCCCATCCGCAACGCCGTGGCAACGTCGGCGGCGCTGGGTTTTCCGATTGCGCTGTCCAATGGGCTGGGTTATGTCCTCAGTGGGCAGTCGGTGCAAAACCTGCCCGCAGGCTCTTTTGGCTATATCTGGCTGCCCGCGCTGGGCGTGATTGCAGCCTGCAGCGTACTGACTGCGCCGCTGGGCGCCCGAACCGCACACGGCATCCCGATAAGCAAGCTTAAGCGCGTCTTTGCCAGCATTCTGTACGTGCTGGCCGCCTACATGCTCTACAAGGGGCTGAAAGGCTGAAAGCCAGATTCAGGTCTTCAGACTGTCAGGCTCTCAGGCTGTCAACGGCGAAGCCATCACCACGATGCCGTCTTCGTCGGCATACAGCCAGTCGCCCGGATGCACCCAGACCTGCTGAATCTGGATGGCAATGCCCTGCTGGCCTTCCTGGCGCTTTTCGGTCGGTAGCGGCATGGCGGCCAGCGCCCGGATGCCGGTCTGGCACTGTGCCAGTTCGGCCACATCGCGCACGCAACCGTCAATCACCACGCCGGCCCAGCCGTTGCGGGCGGCGGCGGCGCCCAGGTTGCCACCCAGCAAGGCGCGGCGCAGTGAGGCACCGCCATCAACCACCAGAACGCGCCCTTCGCCCGCAGAATCAACTGCCGCCTTGACCAGCGAGTTGTCCTCAAAACACTTGATGGTCACGACCGGGCCGCTGAATTTTTGCACCGCTCCAAAATCACTGAACACCGGCGGCAGCACCCTGAACTGGCCCGAGCTGTCGTTTTTATGGACATCGCACAAATCACAGGTGGCAAAGGAAACGGCAGGGGTCTGGGTCATTTTTCAAGTCCTTTTCTTCAAAAACAAAACGGTCGATTGATGCAGGATTGTCCTGGCACAGCGGCAAACCCGTCCCGGTGCGGCAAAAATTTACTGCGCCGGGCTTGCTTTTAGAGCGGCAAATGCGCGACACCAGAGTGTAAATAAAGCATTTTTCTCCAGTGAAACCTGTTTTTCTCCATTAGCATGCGGATTGCCACCAGGGAGCTATTGTTCCCGTGGTGATTTATCAACTGTCACAAGAGGAAATCAATCATGGCAACTGCAAAAAAAGCATCGGCACCAGAAGCACCTGCAAAAAAGGTCGCCTCCAAGGCAGCCGCAAAAAGCACTGCAACAGGAGCAGCCGCGCCCGCCAAGAAGCGCACGCCCAATCCCGCTTTCATGAAACCGCTCACGCTCAGCCCCGAACTGGCTGCCGTGGTGGGCGACAAGCCCCTGCCACGAACCGAAATCGTCAGCAAGCTGTGGGTCTACATCAAGGCCAATGAGCTTCAGGACTCGGCCAACAAACGCATGATCAACGCCGACAAGAAACTGCTGGCCGTGTTTGACAAACCACAAGTCTCCATGTTCGAGATGGCTGGCCTGATTGGCAAGCACGTCAAGTAAGCAAGCGGTTTTTTTAACCGCTGCTCAATATAAAAAGACCACTGTTTCAGTGGCTTTTTTTTTGGAGGAGGCTCTTTCGCTGTAATTGCCAAAATTGATGAAAATTTTTGTACAGCTGAAAACTCGCTTCGCATATCGCGAGCGCTGTGCCTGGCACTACGGGTAAACAAGGAGTGATTGCAAATTTGAATCTGCGGCGCTGGAGGGATTTGTCGATAAGATAAAAATTCATTTCCAACTTGTATCAAGTCAGTCTTTGAACAGGTTTTGTTGCCATGCCGACGCTTGACCCTACCGTTTACGCAAGGATTTTTTGCATGCCCTGGCTGCGAACCGCGCCTGCGCGAGCTGCCGCTGTTTTTACAGACTGCCATTGATGCTGCGTTTCATCTTTACCCGTCTGAGCCTGATCATCCCTACCTTTCTGGGCATGACGCTGCTGGCGTTTTTCCTGATACGCATGGTGCCGGGTGACCCGATCGAAACCATGGCGGGTGAACGGGGCATTGATCCCGTTCGTCACGCACAACTGCTCAAGGAGTTCGGCCTGGACAAGCCGGTGCTGGTCCAGTACGGCATTTATATCGGCCGGGTTCTCAAGGGCGATCTTGGCAAGTCGCTCATCACCCAGGAAACCGTGGTGAACGAGTTCCTGGCACTTTTCCCCGCAACCATCGAGCTGGCGATCTGCGCCATCATTTTTGCGTTGCTGATCGGCATTCCGGCGGGCATCCTTGCAGCGGTCAAGCGAAATTCGATCCTTGACCACGGCGTCATGGGGGTCTCCCTGACGGGCTATTCCATGCCCATTTTCTGGTGGGGCCTGCTGCTCATCCTGCTGTTTTCGGTCCAACTCGGCTGGACACCGGTTTCAGGTCGTATTTCGGTCCAGTACTACATCGAGCCCACCACCGGCTTCCTGCTGATTGACTCACTGCTCTCCAACGACAAGGGCGCCTTCTGGTCGGCGGCCTCCCACCTGATACTCCCCACGATTGTGCTTGGCACCAATCCGCTCGCGGTGATTGCCCGGATGACCCGCTCGGCCATGCTTGAAGTGCTGGGCGAGGACTACATCCGCACCGCCCGGGCCAAGGGGCTTTCCAAGCTTCGCGTCGTCACCGTGCATGCCCTTCGCAACGCCTTGATTCCGGTCATCACCGTGATTGGCCTGCAGGTCGGCGTGCTGTTCACGGGCGCCATCCTGACCGAAACCATATTCTCGTGGCCTGGCGTGGGCAAATGGCTGATCGAAGCCATCAGCCGCCGCGATTACCCGGTCCTGCAGGGCGGCATTTTGCTGCTGGGCTCCATCGTGATGGCCGTCAATCTGTTGGTGGACATCACCTACGGCATCATCAATCCTCGAATCAGGCACCAGCGATGAGCACGGCCACCTTGAAATCCGGCAGCACCGCAGCGCCTGCCCCCCCGCACCCTCTGCGCGAGTTCTGGACCTACTTCAGTGCCAACCATGGCGCGGTCATGGGCCTTGCCATCGTGATCGGGGTTTTGCTGGTGGCCCTGTTCGCCCCCTGGCTGGCACCGCACGCCCCCAACATCACGGACAACGCCGTCTTCCTCAAACCACCCGCCTGGCAGTCCGGCGGTTCCTGGTCTTACCCGCTGGGCACCGACGCCATCGGGCGGGACATTTTGTCGCGCCTGATGTATGGCGCGCGCCTGTCGCTGGTTATCGGACTGGCGGTGGTGAGCCTATCGGTCATCGTGGGCACCGTGCTGGGCCTGCTGGCAGGGTATTTCCGGGGTATCTTCGAGATTGCCATCATGCGGCTGATGGACATCATCCTGACGCTGCCCAGCCTGCTGCTGGCCATCGTGATCGTCGCCATCCTGGGGCCAGGGCTGATGAACGCCATGCTGGCCGTGGCCATCGTGGTGCTGCCGCACTACGTGCGCATCACCCGGGCCGCCGTCATTGCCGAGACCTCGCGCGACTATGTCACCGCTGCACGCATGGGTGGCGCGGGCCGCCTGCGGCTGATGTTCAGCGAGATCCTTCCCAACTGCACGGCGCCGCTCATCGTGCAGGCTTCGCTCGGTGTTTCAACCGCCATCCTCGACGCGGCAGCGCTTGGCTTTCTGGGTCTCGGCGCCCAGCCGCCCTCGCCCGAATGGGGCACCATGCTGGCGGACGCCAGGGAGTTCGTGCTGCGCGCCTGGTGGGTTGTGACCTTCCCTGGCCTCGCGATCCTGGTCACCGTGCTGGCCTTCAATTTGCTGGGCGACGGACTGCGTGATGCCTTCGACCCCAAACTCAAGCGATGAGCCATATCCACCCACTCCCCATGAGTCTCTTCGCAAGTAACAGCGCGGAACCGGCTTCGCCGGGCCGCAGCTGTTGCCCCTGGAGGGGGGATCCGGCTACACGAAGTGAGCCGAAAAGGGGGAGTTACTAAATATGGCCCTGCTCGAAATAGAAAACCTGTCCGTCGAGTTCCCCTCGCAAAACGGCATCATGCATGCGGTTGACGGCATCAGCCTGTCACTCGAAGAAGGCGAAGTGCTGGGCATCGTCGGCGAGTCGGGCTCCGGCAAGAGCGTGACCATGATGGCGCTGATGGGTCTGGTGGCCTACCCTGGCCGCGTCCGCGCGGACAAGCTGCGCTTCGCCGGCCATGATCTGCTGGCCCTGTCCGACCACGATCGCAGCAAGCTCACCGGCAAGGACGTTGCCATGATCTTCCAGGATCCGACGACCAGCCTGAACCCCTGCTTTACCGTCGGCTTCCAGATCACCGAAACCCTGCGCCTGCACCTCAAGCTGGATCAGAAGGCCGCCACGCGCAAGGCCATTGAACTGCTTGAGCAAGTCGGCATCCCGGCGCCGGAGAGCCGGCTCAAGGCCTACCCGCACCAGTTGTCGGGCGGCATGAACCAGCGCGTGATGATCGCCATGGCGATTGCCTGCAACCCGCGCCTGCTGATTGCCGACGAACCCACCACCGCACTCGATGTGACCATCCAGGCGCAGATCCTGGACCTCTTGCGCAGCCTGCAAAAAGAGCGCGGCATGGCGCTGGTGCTGATCACCCACAACATGGGCGTCGTGTCCGAGATGGCGCAGCGCATCGCCGTGATGTACGCCGGCCAGATCATGGAAGAGCAAGGCGCGCACGCCCTCTTCAACACGCCCCAGCACCCCTACACCGAAGCACTGCTGGCGGCCCTGCCCGAGCGCAGCGACGGCAGCACAAGGCTGGCGACCATTCCCGGCATGGTTCCCGGCCTTTATGACCGCCCGGCGGGCTGCCTGTTTTCTCCGCGCTGCGTCTATGCCACCGAGCACTGCGCCGGCGAGCGCCCCGCGCTGCGCGACTGGAAAGAAGGCATGGTGCGTTGCCACTATCCGCTCGACGATGCAGGCCGCGACGCGGCCATGCTGCGCGACTCGGCACTGATGGGAACTGCACGATGAGCGCACTACAGACCTCCGGCAGCACCGCCGCACTGCCGGTTGTTGAAGCCAGAAATCTCAAACAGGTCTACGAGATCCGGCGCGGCTTCCTGCGCGCGCCAGACCATCTGCAGGCAGTGGGCGGAGTCTCTTTCACGGTGCATGCCGGCAAGACACTGGCGGTCGTCGGCGAATCCGGTTGCGGCAAGTCCACCTTGGCCCGCATGGTGTCGCTGATTGAAACCCCCACGAGCGGCCAGTTGCTCATCACGGGAATCGACGCCGTCAGCGCACCGCCGCAAGAGCGGGCCGGGCTGCGCAAAGCGGTACAACTGGTGTTCCAGAACCCTTACGGCTCGCTCAACCCCCGCAAGAAGATCGGTGCCATTCTGGAGGCACCGCTTGAGATCAACACCGCCCTGCCGGCCGGCGAGCGCGCCGAAAAAGCGCGCGCCATGCTGGCCCTGGTCGGCCTGCGGCCCGAGCACTACGACCGCTATCCGCACATGTTCTCGGGCGGGCAGCGCCAGCGCATCGCCATTGCGCGGGCCCTGATGCTCAACCCCACGCTGGTGGTCGCCGACGAGCCCGTTTCGGCGCTCGACGTGTCCATCCAGGCGCAGGTGCTCAACCTGCTGGCCGACCTGCAGCAGTCGCTCGGCCTGGCTTACCTGTTCATCTCGCATGACCTGGGCGTGGTGCGCCACATTGCGCACGACGTGCTGGTGATGTACCTCGGCCACGCGGTCGAGCAAGGCGAAAAATCCGCCCTTTTTGCACAGCCGCTGCATCCCTACACCCAGGCCTTGCTGGCATCGACGCCGGGCCTTGCCGGCAGCAGCGCGATCAAGCACCGCATCGTGCTCAAGGGCGAGTTGCCTTCCCCGCTCAACCCGCCCACCGGTTGCGTGTTTTCAACCCGCTGCCCCCACGTCACCGACCGCTGCCGCGCCGAAAGACCCGTGCTGCGCGATGTGGCCGGCCGGCAGGTGGCGTGCCACTATGCTGAAAATTTTCTCACTGCGTGACCAGGGGCATGGTGCATACCTTGCATTCATTCCCGGGCCACGCATTCAATGACCAGGCAGCGCGCACCACAAGTGCCGCGCCGCCTGGTTGCAAGCCCGCTGCACCGCAGCATCAACCTCCAAAGGGAGTCCGTCAAATGATCCAGACCCAACCAAGTGCAAACCGGCTCCGTCCGGTCCAGCGCGCCTTGCTGCGTGCCCTTGCCCTGCCAGCCGTGATGACGCTCATGGCGCTTTCGCCGGTCTCTGCCAAGACACTGGTGTTCTGCTCTGAGGGCAGCCCGGAGAATTTCTATCCTGGCGTCAACACGACGGGCACCTCCTTTGATGCCAACGAACCCATTTACAACCGCCTGGTCGATTTCGAGTACGGCGGCACGAAAGTCGTGCCCAGCCTGGCCGAGAAGTGGGACATTTCCGCCGATGGCAAGGAATACACCTTTCACCTGCGCAAGGGCGTGAAGTGGCACGGCACCAACAAGGGTTTCAAACCCACGCGCGACTTCAATGCCGACGATGTGCTGTTCATGTTCGATCGCCAATGGAAAGAAGACAACCCCTACTTCAAGGTCACCAGCCCCAACCACTCTTACTTCAGCGACATGGGCATGCCCAAGCTGCTGAAATCCGTGCAGAAGGTCGATGACTACACCGTCAAGATCACGCTGGACAAGCCCGAGGCGCCCTTCCTGGCCAACCTGGCCATGCCTTACGCCGCCATCCAGTCCAGGGAATATGCCGACGCCATGCTCAAGGCCGGCACGCCCGAGAAAATCGACCAGGACCCCATCGGCACCGGTCCTTTCTACATCGTGCAGTACCAGAAAGACGCGGTCATCCGCTACAAATCCTTCCCCGCCTACTGGGGCGGCAAGGCCAAGATTGACGACCTGGTGTACTCGATCACGCCGGACGCTTCGGTGCGCTGGGCCAAGCTGCAAAAGGGCGAGTGCCACGTCATGCCCTACCCCAACCCGGCTGACCTCGAGGCCATCCGCAAGGACCCCAACATCCAGGTGCTTGAGCAGCCCGGCCTGAACGTCGGCTACATGGCCTACAACACGACCAAGAAGCCGTTTGACGATGTGCGCGTGCGCAAGGCCATCAACATGTCCATCAACAAGAAAGCCATTGTTGACGGCGTCTACCTGGGCACCGGCGTTGCCGCCAAGAACCCGATTCCGCCGTCGATGTGGTCGTACAACGACGCCATCAAGGACGATCCCTACGACCCGGCCGCGGCCAAAAAACTGCTGGCCGAGGCGGGCTACCCCAACGGTTTCTCAACCGACCTGTGGGCCATGCCGGTTCAGCGCCCCTACAACCCGAATGCCAAGCGCATTGCCGAGTTGATGCAGGCTGACCTCGTCAAGGTCGGCGTCAAGGCCGAGATCAAGAGCTTCGAGTGGGGTGAGTACCGCAAGCGCATGCAGGCCGGTGAGCACCAGATGGGCATGCTGGGCTGGACCGGCGACAACGGCGACCCGGACAACTTCCTATACACCCTGCTGGGCTGCGCCTCGGCCCAGTCGACCAGCGGCAGCAACATCGCCAAGTTCTGCTACCAGCCCTATGAAGACCTGGTCCTGAAAGCCAAGACTGTCACCAGCCAGGCCGAGCGCACCAAGCTCTACCAGCAGGCGCAAGTCATCTTCAAGGAACAGGCGCCATGGTTCACGATTGCCCACGCCGTGCAGCTCAAGCCGGTGCGCAAGAGCGTGATCGGCTACAAGAACAGCCCGTTTGGCCGCCACAACTTCTACGCCGTCGACGTCAAGGAGTAAGCCTCTAAACGCGTAGAAGGCGCCGGTTTCAGACGAAACCGGTGAGCCAGATTAAAAAAGGCCGGAATTTTCCGGCCTTTTCTGATTTTTCGAGTCAAATAAGGCTCTAGCCCAATGCGTACGGCCTATGTTTGCTATATTTTTTATAGTCCTCTGGCCAGCGCGTCCTGCGTGATGGCTGACAGCGTGCCGCGCGTGGTGATGACCTCGGGGTCCAGCGTCACCTCGATCAGCGTGCCTTCGGGGCGCGCCAGTGCCGCCACCAGCTCAGCCTCAAACTCGGCCGTCCGGCTGATGCGCGCGCCCGCATAGCCGTAAGCGCGCGCCAGCGCGGCAAAGTCGGGGTTGTTCAGGCGCGAGCCGCTCACATGCCGCGGGTACTCCCTTTCCTGGTGCATGCGTATGGTGCCGTACATGCCATTGTTGAGCAGCACGATGATGCTTTTGGCGCCATGCTGCACGGCGGTGGCCAGCTCCTGCCCGTTCATCAGGAAGTCGCCGTCGCCGGCGATGGTGAACGCCACGCGCCCCGACACGATGTTGGCCGCGATACCCGCCGGCACGCCGTAGCCCATCGCGCCCACGGTGGGCGCCAGCTGCGTCTTGTGGCCCTTGGCCAGCCCGTGGTGCCTGAAGAAGCGGTGCACCCAGCTGGCGAAATTGCCCGCGCCATTGGTCAGCACGGCGTCTGGCGGCAAGTGCTTTTGCAGCAGACCGACGATGGCCGGCATATCGATGTCGCCCGGCACCTCCTCCGGATGCGTCGGCGCCAGATTGGCCAGGTAGTCCGCATTCGCCGAAGCCGTCCACGCTTCCCAGGGAACGGACACTGGCGCGGTCAACACCTCCAGCGAGCGCGCCGCCGCGTTCATGGTGGCATTGATCGCCAGGTCAGCCTGGTAGACGCGGTTGAGCTCCTCGGCGCTGGCGTGGATATGCACCAGTTTTTGCTTAGGTTTCGGCGCTTGCAGCAAGGTGTAGTTGCCGGTCGTCATTTCGCCCAGGCGCGGGCCGATGGCGATGATCAGGTCGCTGGCCTTGACGCGCGCGGCCAGCCTGGGGTTCAGGCCAATGCCCACGTCGCCGGCATACAGCGGGTGGTGGTTGTCAAAGGTGTCCTGGAAACGAAATGCATTGCCCACCGGCAGCTTCCAGTTTTCGGCAAAGCGCTGCAGGGCCTGCGCCGACTGGGGCGTCCAGCCGCTGCCGCCCGCGATGATCAGCGGCTGCCTTGACGCCAGCAGCATCTCGCGCAGCGTGCGCAAGGCGCCAGGGTCGCTCCACGCCTGCACCGCCTCAACCCTTGGCAGGGGCTGCGCGTCCGTCATGCGGGTCAGCATGTCCTCGGGCAGGACCAGCACCACCGGTCCCGGGCGGCCGTTCATGGCGGTGGCAAAGGCGCGCGCTACGTACTCGGGAATACGGTCGGCGTCGTCGATGCGCTCGACGCGCTTGGCAAAACCCTTGGTACTCGGTCCGAAAAAGCTGGCGTAGTCGACTTCCTGAAAAGCCTCGCGGTCGCGGCAATCGCTGGCCACGTCGCCGACCAGCAGCACCATCGGGGTCGAGTCCTGAAACGCCGTGTGCACGCCGATGGAAGCATTGGTGGCACCCGGGCCGCGCGTCACCATGCACACGCCAGGCCGCCCGGTCAGCTTGCCGTGGGCCTCGGCCATGAAGGCCGCGCCACCCTCCTGGCGGCAGGTGATGAATTGAATCTGCTCGCGACGCGCATGCAGTCCGTCCAGCACGGCGAGGTAGCTTTCGCCCGGCACGCCAAACGCATGGGTGACGCCCTGGGCCAGCAGGCAGTCAACAAGAAGGTGGCCAGCGAGTTGTTTGGTCATCCAGCCATTGTGCCGCGACATCGGCGGCATGGGCACAGGCCGCATCGGCGCGGCAAGCCGGCCGGCTCAGGGCCTGGGGCCGCTATTCGGGCGTGTCCGGGTTGTCGTCGGCGCCGCCGCTGGCCAGCGCCTGCCGGGCCAGTTCCTCATCGCTCAGCGGCGGCACCGAGTCTTCGGTGGCCAGTTCTTCGAGCAGCGCGTCACCCGCAGGCTCATGGCCAAGCAGGACCTCTTCAATCCGCTGGGTGCTGGTTTCGGGATGGACGGCGCCCGGCCCGCTGGTGGCCGGCGGAAACTTCTCGGCCAGTTCGGCTTTCACGGCTTCTGATTTTTCCTCAATCCAGCGGCCGAAATCGCCACCGACGTGTGCCTGGGATGCGCTCATGGGTATCTCCTTGTACTGAGGGACGACGGATGTGACAACCCTGCGGTCTCCGTAACCAATCTATACCTCTAGCGTGGCAAGCGCAAGACCCCGAACCCCAGAACGCGACCTTACTTGAAGCGGTACGACAGCGCGACAAAGCCGCTGTCTTGCGTCTTTCGGCTGACCAGCGGGCTGTTGTACACCGCCGAGTCCAGCCACTTGCGGCGCAGTTGCATGCTGAGCACCCAGGGCTCGCTCAAGGGCACATCCACGGCCAGGCCCACCATGGGCGTGCTTGCAGCACCGGCGTTGTAGGCGGCGTAGCCGCTGGCGGCCGATTCGGCGGGCGTGACGCCGTAGAAATAATTGCTGTACTTGGCGTTGCGGTATTCCAGGCCCAGCTGCGGGTAAAAAGACCAGCGCCCCAACCCGAACTTCGCCGCATAGATGACTTCCAGCAATAGGCCGTGGGATTTGTTGGCATCCACGAAGGCGTTCAGGAAAATGCCGCCGTAAGGCGTTTCCTGGAAAGTGCCTAGGCCCAGCGGAATCGGCGTCTTGCGGTCGCTGAGCCCTCTCAACGCCGAGGTGTCGGCCTGCCAGCCTTCCTGGCTCACCCGACCTGCCAGCTCCAGGTAGCCATTGCCCAGCTTGACCGTTTTCACGCCCAGGGTGTCGACCCGGGCAAAAAACCGGCCGTAGTCGGCATAGGCGTAAGGCAGCACGGCGGTGTTGGCGTCCTTGCTTCGAATCACGCTTTGCGTGCCGTACACCCCAAGGCCCACATCGCCCGTCAGGTGGTCCGTCAGGGGCGCAAGCTGCGCGCTTGCCATGGCTGGCGCCAGGAGAATGGCAGTGCCCAGCGCGCCGAGGGCGCGGGAAACTGAAAAAATGGTGCTTGTGCCGGAGAGTGAGACGTTCATTGCGGGGGTGATGAGAGTTGTGCGCGCAAGTATAAATGCCGCAAAGCCCGCTCAAGCCCACGCCGCCCGGCCGCGCCGGCCCTTGCAGTTCCGTGCTCAGGCGCTTGCCAGCACGGTGCGCCGCACCCGCCGCACATTGAAGGCGCTGGCAATCAAGACCCCCTGCACGATCACCAGTCCGAGCCAGACGCCCGTGTACTGCTTGCGGTCCATCAGGGTGCCAAAAATCAGCGGCGCCACCGCCTG
>JBKJKI010000171.1:0-3823 GCA_046597475.1 Polaromonas sp.
AGCATGGACGCGGCCATCACCAGGTAGGCGGTTTGCCAGGCGCCATGCTGGTAGCCGGCCGCGCCGGCGATTTCGGCGCGCGCCGCAATCCACAGCGCGCCGGCGCCCCAGCAACCGCGTCAGCAGCGGAATCGGCAGCCGGTCCACCAGCGGCGCCCAGACCCACTTGAAGCCGTAGGCCAGCCCGACCCAGCTCAGGTAGCCGATGGTGGTGCGATCTATGCCGGCCTCGCGCAGCCAGAAACTCAGCGTGCCAAACACCAGCAACAAGGGCAGGCCGGCCGAAAAGCCGAGCAGCAGCATGCGCAGCGTGGCAGCCTCGGAGTAGACGTGCCAGACCTCGCGCCAGCCCGGCTTTGCCTCGCCGGTGCTGGCTGAAATGGAAGGGCTGGCGGCCAGGGAAGGAGAGGTTTTGTCTGACATGAGGCGTTTGATTTGTGGCTATTATTCACCCATGTGCTTTTTATGCGATGTCAAACACCCGGCGCGGGTCGGCCGCCGCGGCTTTTTGCTGGCCGCTGCCGGTAGCGCGGCTGGTGTTGTCAGCGCGCCATTGCGGGCGCAGGTCAACGTCGGGCCGCCATCGGGTTTGCGCAGCCTGGTGCCGGCTGACGAGATAGAAAGCGCGGCCACCCAGGAGTATTCAAAGCTGCTGGCCGACGCCAGGGCCAAGGGCCTGCTCGCGCCGCCGGGCAGCCCGCAGCTCCAGCGGCTGCAAAGGATCGGCATGCGCCTGATCCCTTTCGCCGCGCAATGGAATGACCGCTCCAGGCAGTGGCGCTGGGAGCTGAACCTGATTACCAGCAAGGAGCTCAACGCGTTTTGCATGCCCGGCGGCAAGGTCGCCGTTTACACCGGCATCATTGAGCAGCTCAAGCTGACCGACGACGAGCTGGCCATGATCATGGGCCACGAGATGGCGCATGCGCTGCGCGAGCACGCGCGCGCCCGCATCGCCAAAAGCCAGGGCACCGGCACCTTGCTGTCGCTCGGCGCGCAGCTGCTCGGTCTGGGGCAACTGGGCGACGTGGCAGCCAGCATTGGCACGCAGTTGCTCACGCTGCGTTTCAGCCGCGAGGATGAGAGCGATGCCGATCTGGTCGGGCTGGAGCTGGCCGCGCGCGGCGGCTTCAATCCGCAGGCTGCCGTCAGCCTGTGGCAAAAAATGGCGCAGGCCGGCGCTGGCGCGGGCGGCCCGAGTTTTTTATCGACCCACCCCTCGGGCCCTGATCGCATACAGCAGCTGCAGGCCAACGTGCCCAAGGTGCAGGGCCTGTACGAGCGCGCGCGCGGCTAGCACCGCGTTGCAGTTTCCATTGTGAAAGTGATGGCCAGCCTTGCAGGCTCGGTGCCTGGCGCCTGGCTGGCGACTGACTGCCCTGTTTTTTGGCCAATTCCGCGCTCATGACTTCCCCTTCGCACCCAGATTCCACCGCCCTTGGCCATGCCCGGCTGGCGCCTTATTTCAGCGCGACATGGTGGCGGTCTTTTCGGCCAGCGCGCACCGGCGTCAATACGCGTGAGCGGCTGCGCCTGGTGGCGGGCACGCTGCTCGGTGTTTTCCTGACTGCCCTGTTGTGCCACCTGGCAAGCGGCACGGTGGCCGGGCGCCTGCCCTGGCTGGTGGCGCCACTGGGCGCCAGCGCGGTGCTGGTATTTGCCGTGCCCGCCAGTCCGATGGCGCAACCCTGGGCCGTCGTGGGCGGCAACACCCTTTCGGCGCTGGTTGGCATTGCGGGCGTTCACGGCGTGTATCTGCTGGGCTCGCCCGAACTGGCTGCCGCGCTCGCCGTGGCTTCGGCGGTTGCGCTGATGCTGGTGCTGCGCTGCCTGCACCCGCCAGGTGGCGCCACCGCGCTGATGATGGTGCTGGGCGGAATCGGCGAGCCGATGTTTGCCTTCTACCCGGTCATGCTCAACTCCATCCTGTTGGTGGCGGCAGGCATTCTCTACAACAACGCCACGCGCCGGACCTACCCGCACATGCAGCTGCCGCCGGTCAACAAAGGGCTTTCGTCCGCAGAGGACCGGCTGCTCGACGCCGACCTGGACGCCGTGCTGGCGCGCTACAACCAGGTGCTCGACGTCAGCCGCGATGACCTCAAGGCGCTGCTCGCGCAAACCCGGCTGCGCGCCTACGACCGCAAGCTGACCGAAGTACGCTGCGCCGACATCATGTCGCGCAAGCCGCTGGGCGTGAACTTCAGCACCCCCCTGCCGCAGGCCTGGGCCCTCATGCGCGAGCATCGCATCAAGGCACTGCCGGTGATTGACGAGGCCTTTCGCATCGTCGGCATCGTCACGCTCGCCGATTTCATGCGGGCTGCCGAACTCGATGTGTACGAGGGCTTCGACGACAAGCTGAGAAAGCTGGTTCGCAGCACTCGCAGTGCCTACTCCAGCAAACCCAAGGTGGTGGGGCAGATCATGACGCGTGAAGTGCGGGTAGCGAGCATGCAGCGCCATCTGGTGGACCTGGTGCCGCTGTTTGGCAGCACCGGCCATCACCACATCCCCATCATCGACGACAGGCAGCGCCTGGTGGGCATGATCACCCAGTCAGACCTGGTGGCCGCGCTGGGCCGGGCCGCCGATCCGGCCACGTGATGCTGACTCCCGTTCAGGGGCACTGGCTGCTGCCGGGCTGGCTGGCTTTCTTCAGGTAGGCAATCAGGTCGGTCCGCTCCCGCTCATCCTTCACCCCGTCATAACCCATCGACGTGCCCGGAACTGTTTTGGCCGGGTCGGCGAGAAAGCGGGCCAGCGTTTTTTCATTCCACACGATGCCTGATTTTTTCATCGCTTCGGAATAGGCAAAGCCCGGCACCGAGCCGGCCTTGCGGCCAAACAGCCCGCAGTGCCTGGGGCCGGTGCGGTCGCGCTCCAGCGCGTGGCAGGCAAAGCAGCGCGTGTAGATTTGCTCGCCACGCACCACATCGCCGCTGGCCGGCACCGCGCCAGCCGCCGCGCTGAATAGCGCGCCGAAAAAGAACATCGTCAAGGTCCGCATGGCCGGATTCCTTCTCGCGGAGCTGGCGCTCAGGACATGAAAGCTACGGGCACCGGGTTTTCGCCCAGGGCGTTGAGCAGGATGGCCCAGTGCATGGCTTCATCGCCCAGGATACTCGCGGCCGCCTTGGCCAGGTCGCGGTCGCCAAACAGCGGCACTGCGCCCAGGTAGGCACTGACCGCGCCTTTTTCAAGCGTGGCGGCAAAACGCAGCACGTCGGCCTGGCTCTTGAGCTTGTCAACCGGAAAATCGTATTTGGCCTTGGCCACCGCGGCCTTGCCGCCCAGCTTGCCGACCACCGAGGCCAGCAGCGCGGCATGCTCCTTGTGATGGCCCTGGAACTGCACCGCCAGATCGAGCACGGGTTTTTGCAGCAGGCCGCTTTCGGCGCCGACCTGGTAGGCGGCAATGGCTTCGAGCTCGGCACCCAGCGCCGAGTTCAGAATGCCCACGTCCTTGCCGGGCGACTTGGTCTTGCTGCTGGCGGCCAGGCTTTCGCGCCCGGCCAGCATGGCGATGGCGGTGCCTGACAGCGTCAGGCCGCCGGCCCGAAGTATGCCCCGGCGGCTGGTCAGAATCTCTTCGCCGTAGCGGATAAAGCTGAATGACATGATGGAATTCCTCAATGTGGACAAAGCGCAGGCGAAGGTATCCCCGCAAAGCCATCTGCGCTGTGCATGGCCTGATCGGAGGGTGAGAATAGGGAGGTCTGGTGCTAGGGCGGTGGCGTGCTGCCAACGCCGCCGCCATGGCGGATTGCCCGCAGCACGATGTCCACCATGCGGTCGCAACGCCCGCCTTCAAAGGCAAACG
>JBKJKI010000023.1:0-4737 GCA_046597475.1 Polaromonas sp.
TCAAACTCGTTGAGCGCCATCGACAGCGCTTCACGGGTGGCCAGGTCCAGGTGGTTGGTCGGCTCATCAAGCAGCAGCAGGTTGGGGCGCTGCCAGACGATCATGCACAGCACCAGCCGGGCTTTTTCGCCGCCGCTCATGCTGCCGACGGCCTGCTTGACCATGTCGCCGCCAAAATTGAAGTTGCCCAGAAAGCTGCGCAGGTCCTGCTCGCGGGTTGGCTGGCTGCCTATCTTGCCGGCGGCGGTGACCTCCTTGACCAGCCGGATCATGTGTTCCAGCGGGTTGTCGCTAGGGCGCAGCACGTCGAGTTCCTGCTGGGCGAAATAGCCGATGTTCAGGCCCTTGCCCTCGGTCATTTCTCCCTGGATGGGTGCCAGCGCGCGTGCGATGGTTTTGACCACGGTCGACTTGCCCTGGCCGTTGGCGCCCAGAATGCCGATGCGCTGGCCGGCCAGCACCGACTTGCTGACGTTCTGCACGATGACGGTCGGCTTTGTTCCTTCCGGCGCATCTTCGGCTGCGGGGTAGCCAAAATAGACGTTCTGCATCGACAGCATGGGGTTGGGCAGATTCGCCGGTTCCTTGAACTCAAAGGTGAAGTCGGCTTCAGCCAGCAGCGGCGCAATTTTTTCCATGCGGTCCAGCGCCTTCACGCGGCTTTGCGCCTGCTTGGCCTTGCTGGCCTTGGCCTTGAAGCGCGCGATGAACTTTTGCAGATGGGCAATCTTGTCCTGCTGCTTGGAATAAGCACCCTGCTGCAGCGCCATCTGCTCGGCGCGCAGGTCCTCGAACTTGCTGTAGTTGCCACCGTAGCGCGTCAGCTTGGCGCTTTCGATGTGCACCGTCACGTCGGTCACGGCATCCAGGAACTCGCGGTCATGGCTGATGACCAGCATGGTGCCCTGGTAGCGCTTGAGCCAGGCTTCCAGCCAGACCAGCGCGTCCAGGTCCAGGTGATTGGTCGGCTCGTCAAGCAGCAGCAGATCGGACGGGCACATCAGCGCGCGCGCCAGTTGCAGGCGCATGCGCCAGCCGCCGGAAAAGCTGTTGACCGGGTTGTCAAGCTCGCTGAGCTTGAAGCCCAGCCCCAGGATCAGCGCCTGCGCCCGGGCCTGCGCGTCATGTGCGCCGCAGTCGTACAGGCCCATGTAGGCGTGCGCCATGCGGTCGCCGTCGCCGCTGGCTTCCGACGCATCAACCTCGGCCTGCGCGGCGAGCAGCACCACGTCGCCTTCAATCACGTAACTAGTGGCGCTCTGCTCGGTTTCGGGCATGTCCTGGGCAACCTGCGCCATTTTCCACTGCGCGGGGATGTAGTATTCGCCGCCGTCTTCATGCAGCGTGCCGTTGAGCATGGCGAACAGCGAGGATTTGCCGGCACCGTTGCGCCCCACCAGGCCGATTTTTTCGCCCGGGTTCAGGCTGACAGACGCACTGTCGAGAATCACTTTGGCGCCACGGCGCAGCACCACGTTTTTGAGGGTAATCATTTAAAACAAACAGAATCGAGAAAATTAGCCGGGCCGCAAGCCGCCGGGTGCGGGTTCTTGCTTGGGGCCGAAAGGCGGGGAGCTGGTTCAGGCCAGCTGTTGCCGTGTCAGCAGCAGCACCTGGTCGCTGCCCGCGCTGGTTTCAAACCAGAGCGGCTCCAGGAGCGGAAAAGCGCGTTCAAAATTCTCGCGCTCATTGCCGATTTCCAGCACCAACACCGCATTTTCGTTCATTTGGGCGGCAGCGGTCAGAAAAAGGTCTCGAATGAAGTCCATGCCATCGCTTCCGCCGTGCATGTTGCCGGCCAGCGCCAGCTCAGGTTCCGCCCGGAATTCCGCTGGCAGCGCAGCCATGCTGGCGGCGTTGACATAGGGCGGATTGCACAGAATCAGGTCATAACCGCCGATGTCGGCGCCGCGGCAGGCCGCCAGACCGTCCGACTCGATCAGGGTGATGCGGCTGGCAAGCTGATGCCGGTCGACGTTGATACTGGCCACGGCGAGCGCGTCCGGGCTGATGTCGGCGGCGTCCACCGTCACCTCGGGGTATGTCATGGCGGCGAGCACGGCCAGGCTGCCGTTGCCGGTGCACAGATCAAGGACGTGCCGCGTGTCTTCGCTCAGCCACGGGTCAATGCTGCCCTCGTCGAGCAGCTCGGCGATGAAGGAGCGCGGAATGATGACGCGTTCGTCCACGTAAAACGGCACGCCCATCAGCCAGGCTTCGTTCGTGAGGTAGGCGGCGGGTTTGCGGGTGTTGATGCGTGCATCGAAAAGAATAGCAACCTTTGACCGGTCTGCCTGGGCTACAGGCTGATTTTCTACCGAATCCAGCTGGTCCAGCGGCAAACCGAGCTGCCACAGCACCAGCCAGGCGGCCTCGTCGAAGGCGTTGGTCGTGCCCTGGCCAAAGCCGTCCGAAAAACTCAGGCCGGCGGCTTCGAGCCGGGCCGCCATCTGCTCTATCAGTGCCAGCACGGTCATTGGCGTCTCAGGTGTTACAGCGCTCATGCTGCTGCCAGGCGTTCCAGCACGCCCTTGTAGATGTTCTTCAGCGGGTCGAGCGAGGCCACCAGAACATGTTCGTTGATCTTGTGAATGGACGCGTTGATCGGGCCGAACTCGATGACTTGCGGGCAGACCTTGGCGATGAAACGGCCGTCGCTGGTTCCGCCGCTGGTGGAGAGTTCCGTGTCCAGCCCGGTTTCGGCCCGGATGGCGGCGCTCACCGCATCGACCAGCGTGCCGGGCGTGGTCAGGAAGGGCAGGCCGCCCAGCGTCCACTTCAGGTCGTATTCGAACTGGTGCCTGCTCAAAATCGCCTGCAGCCGCTGCTGCAGGCTTTCAGGCGTGGATTCGGTGCAAAAACGGAAATTGAAGTCCGCCACCAGGTCGCCCGGGATGATGTTGGAGGCGCCCGTGCCCCCGTGAATGTTGGACACCTGCCAGCTGGTGGCCGGAAAGAATTCATTGCCCTCATCCCAGCGGGTCGCCACCAGTTCGGCCAGCGCGGGGGCAAACAGGTGAATCGGGTTCTTGGCCAGGTGGGGATAGGCGATATGGCCTTGCACGCCCTTGACGGTGAGCTTGCCGCTCAGCGTGCCGCGCCGGCCGTTCTTGATCATGTCGCCCAGTTGCACGACCGAGGTGGGCTCGCCCACGATGCAGTAATCCAGCACCTCGCCCCTGGCCCGCAGCTGCTCGCAGACCACGACCGTGCCATCGAGCGCAGGGCCTTCCTCGTCGCTGGTAATGAGCAAGGCGATGGACAGTGCCGGTTGCGGGTGGGCGGCCAGAAACTCCTCGATCGCCACCACCATGGCGGCAATCGAGGTTTTCATGTCGGCCGTGCCGCGCCCGTACAGATGGCCGCCGCGATGGCTGGGCGTGAACGGGGGGCTGTGCCACTGCTCCAGCGGGCCGGTGGGCACGACGTCGGTGTGGCCGACGAAGACCAGGGTCTTGGCCCGCGCCAGGTCGCGGTTTGGCGCTGCTACTGAATCAATAGCGGGGTGTGCCGATGCCTGCTTGGCTTGAGGGTTAAAACCTTCGAATTTTGCCCAAAGATTGGTGACGCGGAAATGTTCGGGCCCGCTGACAATGGTTTCGCAGCTGAATCCCAGGGGCGCCAGTCGCGCCGCCAAAATGGCCTGGCAGCCCGCATCGTCGGGCGTGACGGAAGGGCGTGAAATCAGTTGCTCAGCCAGACGAAGTGTGGAACTCATGCGGTAGTACAGGTTGGTGCGGGGCACAAGGATAGAAGCGGGGCCATCGGCCGCAGCGCCGGGCCGCCCCAAGCAAGGCCAGCCCCCCCGGGGGGCAGCGCAGTACGCGAAGCGACAAGCGTGGGGGCCATATGTCTAGTGTCTTACGTCCAGCGTGATTTCGGTGAAGGAGGGCTCATCATCCGAGTCGTCTTCAACGGGCTCGGCCTTGGCCTTTGGCGATGAAAAGTCGTTCTCGAGCCGCCACATCAGATTGGTCGGAGAGTCGGCATGGGCCAGGCCTTCCTTGCGCGTCACGGTGGTTTCAACAATCAGCCTGGCAATGTCCTGCTCAAAAGTCTGCGAGCCTTCCGCCAGGGATTTTTCCATGGCTTCCTTGACGCCGGAAAAGTCGCCTTTTTCAATCAGCTCGGCCACCAGCTTGGTGTTGAGCATGACCTCAACCGCCGGGATGCGGGTGCCGTTTTCCTTGCGCAGCAGGCGCTGCGACACGATGGCCTTGAGGGCCGCGGCCAGGTCGCCCAGCATGGTCGGGCGCACTTCAACCGGGTAAAAGCTCAAGATGCGGTTCAGCGCCTGGTAGCTGTTGTTGGCGTGCATGGTGGCCATGCACAGGTGGCCAGACTGCGCATAGGCAATCGCCGCCGACATGGTTTCGCGGTCGCGGATCTCGCCAATCAATATCACGTCGGGCGCCTGGCGCAGCGCATTTTTCAGCGCCACCTGCAGCGACTGGGTGTCGCTGCCGACCTCGCGCTGGTTCACCACCGAGCGTTTGTTGGTGAACAAAAACTCCACCGGGTCTTCAATCGTCAGGATGTGGCCGGGCGCCGTGGCGTTACGGTGGTCCATCATGGCTGCCAATGTCGTGCTTTTGCCGGCGCCGGTGGAGCCGACCATCAACAGCAGGCCGCGCTTTTCCATTACCAGTTCGGCCAGAATGGGCGGCACGTTCAGGCTGGCAAGCGCCGGAATCTGGCTGGGAATATAACGAACCACGGCCGCATAGCTGTTGCGCT
>JBKJKI010000104.1:0-4811 GCA_046597475.1 Polaromonas sp.
CCACGCTTGTCGCATCGCGTACTGCGCTGCCCCCCGAGGGGGCGCTGCGCCTGCGGCCCGGCAAAGCCGGTTCCGCGGCCCCTGCTGCTGAATGCCCGGCTCTTCGCACTTCCTGGACCTCTTGATGACTATGAATATCACTGATCCGCTGCACGCGGAAGCCATCACCGGTGTGATTCTGGCCGGCGGCCGGGGCTCGCGCATGGGCGGGGCTGACAAAGGCCTGCAAAACTTCAATGGCGTGCCGCTGGCCCTGCACACGCTGATGCGGCTGTCGCCCCAGGTGGGTGACATCATGATCAACGCCAACCGCAACCTGGCCGCTTATGAATCCTTTGGCGTGCCGGTCTGGCCCGACGCTACCGGTCTGGGCGAATACGCCGGGCCGCTGGCCGGCTTCATGACCGCGCTGGAGCGCTGTGAAACGCCCTACCTGCTCACCGTGCCCTGCGACACGCCGTTGTTTCCGGCCGACCTGGTGGCCCGGCTGGCAGAGGCTTTTGCCCGGGAAGACGCCGATTTTGCGGTCGCCGCCGCGCCCGAGGAAGACGGCCAGTTGCGGGCGCAACCGGTGTTTTGCCTGATGCGCATCGGCATGCTGGAAAGCCTGATGCAATTTACCCATGCGGGCGGCCGCAAGATCGACGCCTGGACGGCGCGGCACAAAACCGTCAGCGTGCCCTTCAACGCACCCGGCGACGATGGTCGCGCCTTTTTCAATGCCAACACGCTGGCCGAGCTGCACCAGCTCGAATCCCGGCTGGACTAGCGCTCGCCGTGAAAACACTGGACCAAATTGCCGCCGAGCTGCAGGCTTACGACCCGCAAGCCATGTCTGCCGCCGATGTGCAGGCCTTTCTCTCTAAGCTGGTGGCGCCGGTTCAGGATGTGCTTGAACTGCCACTGTTTGAGTCACTCGGCCGGGTGCTGGCCGAAGACGTGATTTCGCCCGTCGATGTGCCGCCGCATGACAATTCCGCAATGGACGGCTATGCCTTTACTGGCGAGCAACTGGCAAAAAATGCCGAGCTTGAGCTTGAAGTCATGGGCACGGCGTTCGCGGGCAAGGCCTGGCAAGGCAGCGATGGCCCGATCAAGCGCGGCCAGTGCGTCAAGATCATGACCGGCGCCATCATGCCGCAGGGCCTGGACACCGTGGTGCCGCAGGAATTCGTCACGCCAGGCCCGTCTGGAGAAAGCATCAGCATTCCGGCCGGCCTGCTGCGCGCCGGCGACAACCGCCGCCTGCGCGGTGAAGACCTGGCGCAGGGCCAGGCAGCGCTACGAAAGGGAGAGCTGTTGACGCCCGCACGTCTTGGGCTGGCAGCCTCTTTGGGCCTTAAAACACTGAAAATATGGCGGCCGCTGCGCGTTGCCTATTTTTCGACCGGCGACGAGATCCTGTCGCTGGGCGAAGCACCGCGCGAAGGCGCCGTCTATGACAGCAACCGCTACACCGTCCTTGGCCTGCTGAGCCGTCTGGGCTGCCAGATCGTCGACCTGGGTGTGGTCCCGGATGACCCGGCGCTGCTGGAAGCGGCATTCACCCGGGCCGCGGCAGGCTGCGACGCCATCATCACCTCCGGCGGCGTCAGCGTGGGCGAGGCAGACTACACCAAGGCCATGATGAAAAAGGTCGGCGACGTCGCTTTCTGGCGCATTGCCATGCGGCCGGGCCGTCCCATGGCCGTTGGACGGATTTTATCGGTTAAATCGGGCTCAAGCCTAGTCAGTACGGTTTCAGCAAGCTATGAAAACAATAGCATCCTGAATGGTGCCGACCGTTTCGCCGCCGGGCCGCCCCAAGGCGAAACAGCCCCCTCGGGGGGCAGCGAACCACACGAAGTAGGAAGCATGGGGGCTACAGCCGCCAGTGCCGGGCTGTTCCCATCTCCACCAGCAGGGGCCGCGGAACCGGCTTTGCCGGGCCGCAGGCGCAGCGCCCCCTCGGGGGGCAGCGAACCACACGAAGTGGGGAGCGTGGGGGCTTTCCTCTTCGGCCTGCCGGGCAATCCAGTGGCTGTCATGGTCACCTTCCTGGCCTTTGTGCGCCCCGCCCTGCTGCGGATGATGGGGGCCAATCCCGAGCCCGTGCTGCTGCTCAAGGCACGCAGCTTGGAGCCCATCCGCAAGAAACCCGGCCGCACCGAATATCAGCGCGCGCGGGTATCGACCGCAGCCGATGGCTCGCTGCAGGTCAAGACCACCGGCAGCCAGGGCTCGGGCGTGCTGCGCTCCATGGCCGAGGCCAATGGCCTGATGGTGCTGCACCATGCCCAAGGCGATGTGGCCGTGGGCGGCGAGGTCGATGTGATGATGTTCGACGGCGTCATCTGAGGCCGTCAACTGACAGCCTGCGGACCGAAGCGCAGCACCGCAATCGGCGGCAAATCCCTGGACACACAAAGCCATGACTGGCCCGCGTCCTCGCTGAGCCACAGCCCGCCCGTGGTCGAGCCCATGGCCAGCGTCTGGCCATCTGGGCTCACGGCCAGCGCGTGGCGGTAGACCAGGTGGTAGGCATCCTGCTGGGGCAGCCCCGCCGCATGGCTCACAAATGACGCGCCGCCATCACGGCTTTCGTTGACCACCAGGCGGCCATCGACCGGTATGCGCCGGGCGTCCGAATGCGCCGGCACCACCCATGCGCGCAACGGGTCCAGCGGGTGCGCCGCCACGCAGAAGCCAAAACCGCTGGGCGCCGGCGCGGCGATCGCATCCCAGTGCAGGCCGCCGTCGCTGGAGCGGTACAAGCCGCAATGGTGCTGCATCCACAGCACGTCGGGCGCGGCGGCGCAGTGGTCGATGCGGTGCGGGTCCTGGATGTCCGGATCGCTCTGCCGCTCGGGCGGCATGAAGTCAGCCTTCAGCCCGGCCGAGGTGCAGGTCCAGCTCTCGCCGGCGTCGCGGCTTTGCCAGACGCCGCCGCAGGAAATGCCCACGGTGAGGTGGCGGGCGTCGCGCGGGTCAACAAGAATGCTGTGGATGCCGGCATGGTCGTAGCCGCCGCCAAACCAGTTCTTGCGTTCGGGGCGCAGCCACAGGCTCTGGACCAGTTGCCAGCTGGCGCCACCGTCGGCCGAGCTGAACAGCCCGGCCGGCAGGCAACCAGCCCACAGCGTGCTGGAAGAAGGGGAAGAAAATGCCGGCCCCGACTCCAGGCCCCAGATCAGGTCAACGCTCCAGGGCGTGGCATCGTCTTTCCAGAGGCCGTCAGTAGGCTTGGGCGGAAAGGCTGGGGCCGCGATTTCTTGCCAGCTGGCGCCCTCGTCCATGCTTTTTCGCAGCTTGACGCCGAAATGCCCCAGGCGCAGCGCCGCGTAACACGCGCCGTCGCGGGGGTCGAGCAAGACCTGGGTCACCGGGTCGCCGGCGAAGTGCGGCTCACCGATGCGCCACCGGCCTGCGCCGCCGCTAACCACAAACAGTCCCTTGCGCGTGCCCACCCAAAGCCTGTGCATGTCAGCCTCCTGTCAATGCCTGGATCACCATGACCTTGTCTTCGTTTTGCAGCGAAATGTCAAGATCGGCGCGGCTGGCAATCATCTGTGCGTTGACGAATACCGCCACATGCTTGCGTACCGCGCCCTGGTCATTGAGCACATAGGCGCGCAGTTCCGGCGCGGCGCGAAATGCCGCATCCAGCGCGGCGCGCAAGGTGGTAGCGGCAACGCGCTGGGGCGCACAGGCAATGTGGCGGGTCAAAGACCGGGCAAATTCAACCGTTGGCATGATGCGATATCTCCCGCAAGAGTCTGCGCTGGAACCGCCTATTTAGCCACGTAGTCCGGGTGAACGCCAGGGACCTCCGGCTGCTCCCTGGCAACCGTCTTGTTGGCCCCCGGAACCGCCTTGCGGGCAAACAGGGTGTACATGGTCGGCACCACAAACACGGTCAGCAGCGTGCCCAGCGACATGCCGCCGACGATGACCCAGCCAATCTGCGTGCGGCTTTCGGCGCCCGCGCCGTGGGCCAGTGCCAGCGGCAAGGCGCCCAGCACCATGGCGCCGGTCGTCATCAGGATGGGTCGCAGCCGCTGCGAGGAAGCCTTCACCAGCGCGTCTATCATCTCCATGCCCTGCCCGCGCAACTGGTTGGTGAATTCGACAATGAGAATGCCGTGCTTGGTGATCAGCCCGACCAGCGTGATCAGCCCGATCTGCGAATACACATTGAGCGAGCCGCCGCTCCATTTGAGCGCCAGCAAGGCGCCAATCATGGACAGCGGCACCGACAGCATGATCACCAGCGGGTCGATGAAGCTTTCGAACTGCGCGGCCAGTACCAGGAAAATAAACACCAGCGCCAGCACGAACACAATCGCCAGCGCGCCCTGCGAGCTTCTGAATTCACGCGATGTGCCGTTCAGGTCGGTGCTGTAGCCGGTTTTCAGCACCTTGGCCGCCGTCTGGTCCATGAACTTCAGGGCTTCCCCAAGAGAATAGTCGGGCGCCAGGCTGGCGGTGATGGACACCGAACGACGCTGCCCAAAGTGGTTCAGCTCGCGCGGCGACACGCTTTCGCGCACCTTGACCAGGCTGGACAGCGGAATCATCGCGTCCACGCCGCCCTTCTGGCCCCTCACATAGATTCGGTCAATGTCTTCGGGGGTGTTGCGGCCGCCGGCTTCGGTCTGCACGATCACGTCGTATTGTTCGGCGTCGCGCTTGTAACGCGTCACGTTGCGCCCGCCCAGCAGCGTCTCAATGGCCTTGGCAACCACCTGGACGCTGACCCCCAGGTCAGCCGCCCGCTCGCGTTCCACCTCGATGCGCAGCTCGGGCTTATTTAGCCGCAGATCCACATCGGG